>NZ_VHLC01000031.1:0-85948 GCF_006547355.1 Myxococcus sp. AB036A
CTTCCTGGCCAATGCGCGGGCCATGGCCAATCTCGCCCCCAAGGAGGGCCTGCCCCCAAAAGCGCTCGGCCTGCCGTCGCGAAGAAACCCCATGCGGGCGTTTCTCGTCCGGCAGGGCCTTCACTGAAAGTCCTCGTCCGCTACTCCGTCCAGGAGATTCGGCGC
Source organism: Myxococcus sp. AB036A (assembly GCF_006547355.1). Lineage (NCBI taxonomy): Bacteria > Pseudomonadati > Myxococcota > Myxococcia > Myxococcales > Myxococcaceae > Myxococcus > Myxococcus sp. AB036A. Next base: position 166 of record NZ_VHLC01000031.1, read on the forward strand.
CTGCTGCTGGCCCTCTGGCGGCGCACGCTCCCGCCAGTTGCCGATGTCCTCCTGTGGAGTCGGTGGCGACGGCACCATCAAGCCGTCGCCATGCGCTGCCACTACCGGGCGCGTGGCGCCAGACACAAACTGCAACTGTAGGACTAAGCGCCTCAGGCGAGGGGCACTCCGTCAACGCCTGCATGATAGGCATCTATAAGATAAACGTGGGAGAGAGCCAGCCTTCCACCCACGGCGCCGTCTGTTCCTCCCACATCGGCGCCCGTCCACCTGCCAGTACTGCGCGGGAGAGCAGCTGGTTCGACGCGGTGCAAGTTACATCAGGCAGCATCACGCATGCCGGACAGGCGCCTCCGCGGGCATCGCAGAGACTCCCGGAGCCGCAGCGTAGACGCCTGGGGTCACCCATCATTCGAAGGAACTCGCGATGGCGGTTCCGCCACATTGCCGAGAGGTGGCCGAGGTCTGGCGTCATTCCCTTGCGATATACGACAAAAGCCAAGTCGGCGGGATAGACGAGCTCTCCAATCCCATCCGAATCCAGACCTGATGTTTCCGCCATAGCATGGACCATCTGGTGTGCTAGCGTGTGCAGGAGCATATACACGTATGCAGGCAACTCCCGGACGGCGCCAGGTTGGCCAATGCGCTTCCGGTATTCCTCTAGAAACGGGCCGAAGTCCCGGTATTGCTCCAGGTATGCAGCTCCGATGGAATGGGTCCCTGATGCAGGGACATTTGGAACCCCATTGGCTATCAGCCATGCACGCACGCGCTCTTCGTCCAAGCGTACGTAGAAAGCCTCGTTAGCTTGTTGCAGCACGTAGACGGGTCGCTTGCCGTTCTTGAGAGGTGGGAAGGCATTGAGTCGCACGGGCACGGGGATCTTTCTATCGTTCACCTCGCGTGTGTGGATAGGCGTAGCGGAAACTCGCGTGTATCCAAACGTGTACTCGCAGATAGGCAGGCCTTTAATCAGGACTAGCTTTGATAGGCCCAGTTTGCACAGGAGGTCTCCCGTTTCCACTTTATAGTCGGCAAGTCGTGCGGGGCTGTCACTGGCTTCCGAGAGATTCTTGTCTGGGAACAGAACGTCGAATGCCGTGATCCCAGCCTTTTCGTCCACATGCTCATGCCGGAGTGCTGCATGCTCAAGCGTTCGTTGAAAGGGGTTGAAACGGCGGGCCCAGTCGACCTGCGCCTCCGCTTGGCGCGAGAGTTCTGCGCTATCCACCTCACCCAGCGATACGATCTCCGCAGCTAGCCATTCCCGCATAATCTCGTCCGCGAGGCGCTGATATTTTTGCGATTGAGGAAGTCTCCCGGATGTGGCGGCGTCCTGCGCGAGCTGGTTGTACTCTTTCCACTCGTCCCATTTCTCACCCAGGCCGGAATCCCGAACAGCAGCCTCAAGTTGTTGTTCGGGCGGAGGGCGACGCGGGACACCATGAAGGCGTGCAACCTCATGGAGTAGCTCCTCACGCCGGTCAGCGGTCATCAGCTCACTGGGACGAGGATCGCGCAAAATGACGAAGCGCCCGCTCTGTACGTAATGGACAGAATTAGCTCTGTATGAAACGGGCAGCATGTTGATTTCCGCCCACTCATGGTCATTCCCAGCGTCCATTAGAGGCTTGAGGATTGTGAGGGAGTGCTTGTCCTTCTGCACGACTTGGCGCAGGCCTGAACACGTCAGGCACTGAAATGCCCACTCAGAAAATGATGGGCTTTTATTGAGCAGTCGGAACTCCGTCCCGCCACATTGGCAAGAGCGAAGTTGGCTCACTTCCCCGCTTTTCTCATTGTAATGAAAGCGCCAGGGACTCAGAGGTTGGATGTCGCCAGACCAATGCGCGAACACCACGTCTACTTGGCGCCAGCGGGATCGATGATCACGGCACTTTGTAGGAAGAGGATGCTCGACCTGCTCGCGGACTGAGCCAAATTCCTTTAGTACACGGCATACTGAGCACTGGTAAAGAAGCGGCCAGGGAACATAGCCGATTTTCTTGGGATCCGTCGGGACGAAATCATGCGTCCAGTCAACAAATACATCATCCTGGGGGCCAGGCGGGATGAAGACGTTGTCCACGCAGAGCGGTAGTGGAAGGCGAGTTTCGTTGCCCCGAGAATGTCGGGCGCGGTCCGCCCAGTTCTTTACTTGTTCTTGCATTCCATCGCGAATTGCCGTGACTACCATTGCCGGCAGTTCAATTGGAATATCAAGGGGAACGGATCGACAGATGCCACGGCCACCCTCAAATGTGAAAAGCACCTCCGGGGCGTATGCCGTCGCGAGTTGAGTTCTTGAGCGTGAGAACCTTGGTGGCTCCGGAGTGGCATCCCGAGCTTCAGCCTGATTCCGCTGCCTTAGCCCTTTTGATGCTCGCGCCCGGCCACCCTTTCGCCAGTCGTCCGGCGGCTTCCTCGATCCCGCGCTCATACGGCCTCCGTGATATTGTCCTCGTCGACTTCGCTGACCTTAGCTTTTTGGTGGCGGATGAAGTCCATCACCTGCTTTACATCTTCGGACCGGACGAACCCATGTTCTGGTTCGTAATTGGCTCCCACGACGACTCCGGCCTCCTCAACATCTCGGAGTGACGTCATGGGTGGCATGAAGCGATTGCGGGGATCCCTCCAGAAATCTGCGAGCGAGGCCTCACTGTTTTCGCGCTGCACAGCATCAAGGAAGTCCTTCAACCTTCGTTCAATTTCCCGGGAGTAGTGCGTTGCGTGGCCTGGCTTGCCGAGTTCCTGCGGCCCACGTCCGTGGAACCCGAACGCATCAAGCACGAAATCAGCCAGTTTTTGCCGGAAGCTATCTGGAGCCTTGAGTAGTTCTGCACGTAAGTAACGGATGATGTTGCGCGGGCGTACTACGTGCTTCTCCCTTAATCGAAGGAACTCGGCGCCTTCCTCAAGAACAGCCCAAGCCTGGATAACCGATGGGATCGCCCGGCGCAGCGCATTATCTGCCCATCGCTCGATCGCAGGTGGATCGATCATCCGTTCAAGAAAGCGGTGAAAGATGTCGTGAGTTTCCACCACGTACCTGTCACGTCGACTCTGCGGCGTGGGCACCAGTACGACGAAGCCTACATGGGTGCGTCCAACCCGACTGGAGGCCTGAATGTACTCGGCGATGTTGGAAGGAAGGCCAGCGAAAAACATGCTGTTGAAGCGCTCCACGTCCACACCATGTGAAATGGCTGAGGTAGCCACCACGTTGCGTAGTTCGCCTTCGGCAGCGACATCCCGGTACGGCTCGCCAACCTGCGGCCGTTTCTCAGCACGCTTCATGATTTCTTGGATGGAACTCATGTCCACTCCGCCCGAAATGAGTTCAGAGGGGAAAGCCGAGCCGATATTGAGTCCTGCACGCTCGTGTTCGCGCCGCACCTGAGGGTCTAAGGCATCAATAACTTGATCCCCGCCCTTCTTGTTTGTGACATAGGTAATGGCGACTCGGTGCAGATCCAGTAGCGCCAGGAGTAAGTCGAAGCGATTCCTACGAAAGAGGTCTTCGAGGGCGTTGCGCCGCCAAGCTCCATGCTGATCAGGAGAAACGGCAGTTAGTATCCTCTGCGATGCCTCAGCCTGTAGAGAGACGTCTTGCAGTCCGCGCCAGATACTCGTCACCACCAGATGAAAAGCTGAGAGGACGGCTACGGTGGTAACCGTATGGCTCGACCCATTGGTCATAATCGAGACATACAGACGCATCCAGGGCGAGGTACGCTCCGGGCTGTTTGACCTGCCTGGTTGCATCGCAAGGGCAGCCCGGTCGAGGTTCTTGGCAGGGGGCGGAGCTGGCTCGGAGAAAAAGGAAGAGTAGATGTCCGGACCGGGCCTTGGAAATAGAAGGGCACGGCGTTGATAGATGGTTTCAAGTTGGCGTCGAGGATCGGAGACTGTTGCCGTGGCTGCGATCACCTTTGGCATGCGCGCCGGAGCACCAGGGCGGCTATGAGAGCGCGTAACGCGCAACTGCGAACCCGCCTCCGCAGCTATGCGGCGTAGTGCAGCCTCTAGAGTAGTCTCGAATAGACCGGCGAAGGTGCCAAGGCTTTCCTCAAGGAGGTGCATTTCATCTTGAATGATGAGAGACGGGAATGGATCTTTAAACACCTTCTCACCGGAATCATAGGCAGGAAACACCGGGAAGCGGTGAGAACTCGGGCCGTCGCGGAGTTCCGTTTCCTTTCGTGGTGTGAGCAGATGCCCAGCGTGCGTAATCCACCGGGCCAATCCGAACATTCCAAGGACACGGGCGATGGTGTCGGGATTTTGGCCAATCATGGCCAGTTTGTCCACGGTTCCCAAGAGCACGGATGGGGCGCGTCCGTAGATGGTATCATCCGTAAACAGGAATGGTAGCGGCGTTGGGAGGGGACCGGCGTGCGCTACGTTCCAATGGCAGCCGGCATTGAAGCACACGACAATCGCGCGGAGTTCGGCCTCGTCATTACTTCTTTTAAGTCGCAACCCGGTGGGGCACTCGCAAAGGGGGCAGACCGGAATCTTATTGTAGGCAGCGCGCGCCTCCGCATAGGCGCGCGCAGTTTCCTCGTCTGGTGGTTCCTTTTCTGGATCTAACTGGCCATCGTCAGGGTGGGAAGAATCGTCAAGGAATGGCACTGCAGATGGGATGCCAGAAACGCGATTAGGTGTATTGGCGCTTCCCACCCAAAAGCCGATCTCGAACGGCCACGTACCTAGCTCTTCCTTCTTACGAACCAATTCTGTGTGGACGAGCAGGCGAAGGAGACGTTGCGCCTGTTGAAGGGTGAGCAGTCGTAGCGGGTAGCGCACCACTCCGGTGACGCCTCGGTTCTTGCCGCGTAAGCGGTCGAGGAAGAGCGCGAAGACGAGGGTGCCGTAGAAAGCCTCCGACTTACCTCCTCCCGTGGGGAAGTAGAGTAGGCTCGCCGTGTCCTCGTCCTCATCCGGCGAGTGAAACTCCTCGAACTCTTGCAGGCGCGACGCCAGACAGGGAACGTGAGCCAAAACGAAGGCAAGTTGAAACAGACGCCAGCCCGCAGATGCATTGCCGGCCTCGCGGGCGAGGAATGACTGGTTCATGAGCACGAAGGCACGCCATGGTGTGGCCTTAGGTGACGTAGGCTCAGCGGCGAATGCGGCCTTGGCCTTGACGAGAATGGTTACTCCTTTGTCGACCAGCTCCGCTTCTCTGTGCCAGCCGGCCACATCGGCAGTGAGTCGCTCCTTCTCTGCAGAGGCTTGCTCCGGGGATAAATCGCGGCCCACCTCTGTCTTGAGTTGGTGTTCCTGCTTAGCAATCCACTGTCGGTACTCACTGGCGATCCGGTGAAGAGTGTCGACGGGAAAATCATGCCGAGCTAGTTTAGAAAACTGCGTTTGAATCTCAAGCTGGCGTGGTACTACTCGGGGTTGAACCCACCTTGGTGCCCAAGTGCTCTCAAGGACAATGTTCGAGCCCTCTCGGCGGGAGACGGACCCACAATTGAGACCTATCGCATCGTAGGTCATGTATGCGCGGAAGCGATAAGAGGGCTCAACACGATCTAGACTAAGGGGCCGATGGACAGCTTCGGGTAATGATATCTTGAGACTGGCCTGGAACAGGCAAGGGCAGCGGTGAATCAGCTCGGCCCGACTTAGCTCCCGATTGGCATTTTCCAATGCAATCCGCAAGGAAATGCGGGAGGGGGCAGTGAAGTCTTGAATTCGCGAGACCGTGAGCCGGATCTCTCGCAAGTCAGGCAAAAGAATGTTCCTATCAGGTGCTTGGCTCCGAAGTCGGTCTAGAAAGCTATTCCAACTGGCCTCGCTCTGCCAGTCCTGTGGCGCCATTCGTACTCGCCGCCATGCGTTTCGGCTCCCCTCCGGAGTGGTCAGCCAACCCTGTACGCTCTGGTGGAGGGCAGCGTGGAGTTCGTGTTTGTATCGGACGAGTTCAGCCTCTAGTGCCGCATCAGTTGCGCTCAGTTCGCACCGGAAGGCCGGGAGATCAACCGCGATGCGACGCCACTTCATGGGTATTTCGAGATCTGCCAGCATCTCCAAGGGATAGCCGCTCGCATCAATGGGAGCGGGATTGGTTTCAGCTGGCTCGACTGTCGAAGGATCCTCGGCGTCTAGTGCATCCATCTCCGACGCGCGCGGCTCAGGTGGATCTTCAGGAGTTGCCGGTTCGTTGGCGCGCTGCGGTGAGGAGATTGTCTGACCTGCCACAGGCTTCAATTCGCGTGAGGGCAGGTGGATGCCAAGTTCCTTTAGCGTCTCATCGTAGGCTTCGGCATGTAGAGCAATCCGTCGTGCTCGGCGCTCGCGCCGCTCCTCCTTGGGAAGGCCGCGATCATTGCTAGAGAGCCCATGTGAAGCGATCTTCTCTTGGTAACGTCTTGTGTGCTCCTCTTTGATTCGCTTCTCCCATTCCTTCTTGAGCCGGGGAACTGGCTTGAGGTCATAGCGCCGGTCTTGCAGTTCAGCCCATTCGGGGAGAACACGTATGTAAACGGAGAAGGACGGTTCTGCCACCAGAATGCCTGAAGACTGGGCTGCAACCTGAGTGTCTAACCCGATGACAGCGATGCGGATGTCAGAGGTTTCGTCCTCACCGGCCTCTGTATACTGGGGCAGCAGGAAGCCGGACACGAGCGCACGGTCCGGGCGCCGCCCATAGAGGACCTGCCCATCCAGCCCCTCGCCAGTACAGTGTGCAACGGTGAGGTTGACGAGCGCGTCAGCAAGACCCTCCTTTGCCTCTTGCAGCAGGGTCAGAGCTTCCGGCGGCGGCGAGGTAATAGTCATCGTGGTTTCTCCTCAGATACCTCTTCGATCACGTCCACATATCGCTCAGCAAGTGCTCGGAGAGCTTGGATGTCTGTGCGCCGGGAGGGGGTGGCTGCTTCTGCAGCATAGGGGTCGACTAGGATGTGGAGGTATGCCTTGTGAAGCTTCAGCCCGCCCGAAAGACGGCGAGAGCGAGTTTCAAGGACAGATTGCTTCCAGAACGCTCGGGCCTCACGCTCACGAATGCCGATGGCATTTGCGAATGCGAGAAAGTCTTCTAGTTGCTTGGGCGCATGTGGTTGGACGGTGCTGACATCTTCTTTTAAGTACTGATCAACGCGGATCCAGTCGAGAACCCGGTGGAGTTCAGGCGCGATGCGCTCGGTCTTCCGCATGCGTTCGGCAATCGAACGCGCCTTCTCTGTGAGGCTATCTCCGGGAATGCTTTCGAGCTTTGCCTGGATTACTTCGTGGTAGGTGCGCACCTGCTCAGCCTCGACGTAAAAGTGCAGCCGGGCCCGGGCCGTTTCCATGAACTCTTGGTTGAGCACGCAGATTTCATCCCCTGGGACGAGATCCTGGGCGTGCTTCTCGGAAAATGGGTTTGCAGGTGCCTCGCGCTCGAAGAGTACGAGCCCCATTTTGGGACGTGCACGGATGATAAAGCCCTGCCTTGTACGCAGCCTGATGATTGGACTGGTGCGGTCGTCGTCGCTAGTGAAGTCGAGGAGACGTGGGCCTGTGCGCTCGCCGCCTTCGTCATCGTCACGGAGCGGGTCATCCCAACTAAGAGGTGCATAGCGTCCGTTGCGAGTAACTATCTCCCTCTTGCATGCCGATGCCAGCTGTCCAAGGCGGACAGCAATCTCTCCCATTTCACCAAGCTCACCCAGCCGCGATGAGCGATCCTCCAGATGTTGGACCTGATCCCCATCGGCGAGCACGACAATGTGCTGGGGGAGGTCTCGCAGCGTCAAGGCTTCGAGCAATACGTTGCTGGAAAGGGAAACCATGACGAGGCTGTCGATCCGATGCTTCTTAGACTGAAGCTGAACTCTGAGTTGTTCCGGATAAACGAAACGGAGTTCTCCCGTCACTAGCCGCTTTCGGACGTCGGGACCTATTTCTGGATGTGCGGAGAGAGCTATATCCGCGTGCTCAGCTTCCATCGCATCTGCCATTACAACAGCAAGCACGGATGCCTTCGTGAAAGCCTTCTTTAACGTGGCGGCGAGGAGGGGGGCCATGGGCGAAACCGCCCGTACTCCTTCAATGAAGGCGCGGACGTCCTTGTCCAACTCACGGACGGCAGTGCTTTCTACCTGTGTTAGTACGCTGGATGGGCGGGTGATGCGATCAAGGGCTGGCCCCGCCGAGTACATGGCCATGATGTCGCGCCAACTCTCGCGGCTTGTCTCGTCGTGCACAAAGTCTGAAAGCGCGTCAACGCCAATCGGGAGGCGTGCGCACCGGCGTAGGGTCTCTCGGACTTCTTTGAGTGCATCTGCTGTGTCGGCATCGCCTAACTTCAGGGCCTGTGTGCGAAGGCGGCGGATGCGGCCCAGGATGTCCACAAAGCGCCCCGCAAACGATGCCACTTGGATGTCCAACTCGCCAGTATCAGAGAATGGCTCCGGATCCATGAGTAGTGCACCGGTACGCCGATCAGAAAGCCGGGCCCATTTTGGCACTGTACTCTTCTTGTGGAGGCCATCGTGCAGGTGCAGCAATCTGGAGCAGAGGAGGTTCTGAACGAAGGGATCGTCAGTGACGGCGAGAACAGGAATGCGCCCGTGAGTATGCCTAATTGCGGCGAGGATGGCTCCGAACACCGCGTACCAGTTTGGGCCAAAGGGCTGCCGAGCACGATCCGTTGCGTCCAGAAGAATTGCGTGGACTGGAGCGGGGACACGAATCAAGAGGGAGTGAGAAGCAGTCTCGATCATGTCATCGCGGTGCAGACCGAAGAGCATGAACGGCGCATTCGCCGGGTCATTCACCTCTCCAGAGGTCACATCTCCTAAGAGAGTGTATTTTTGCACTCTGTGAAGGACGGTATGTTTCGGTACCACCTCGCCTACGCGACAGACTGGGACGAGTTCTTCGAGGGCTGAGTGTTGATACTCAGGGAGTATACGGTTCTTGTAGCGTTTATCGGTGATGCGGCCTTGGAGATCTTTGACGCGGATGAGGGCCTGGTGGAATCCGCGCCAGCGTTCCTTGGCTGATGATGCTAGATCCAAGCGGCCGAGGTGCTCGGCATTCAGTCGATGTAACCGCACCCGATCGATCAGGATACTCCGATAGCCCATTCCCGTGTGGAGCGTCCATGGAAGGTAGAGCGCGCGGAAAGAAACTGGCTCCTCCCGGTACACGTGAGGAACCCTGTGAAGTGTTGGGGCAGCTAGAAGACCAAGGCAGGCCAGCGCGTAGGCGGCACTTATATCTGATGGGAATGGCCAATATACGACCGCTTCCGAGCGGCGCAGCAGATGTACTCGGAGAAGAGCTGTCGCTAGCTCGATGAAGAGTCTTGAGGGAGGTCTCGGGTTGCCCCCCTCAGCCGGAACAAGGAATGGTGCACCCACAGCTTCGCGGAAGCGTGCCTCGTCGGGTAATCTTGGGTCCGGAAGCGGAGCGGGGCGGGAGTCGGTATGTCCCGCTGTCTCTTGGCGCGGCGTCGGCTGGTACACGCCGTATTCACCGCGAGCGCTCATTTGACCAGCCTCTGGTGTGCCATCTCATAGGCCACCCTCACAGCGTCATCAAAGGAGAGTCCCTGCGCTAGTGTCGCTTGGAGGTCGGCGGGCCAGGGGAGGGGTAGGTCGCGCAGGGCAGCAACGGAGACACTCGCTGTCCCTGAGCTGCGTCGGTACATCGCGTCGACGGCGGCACTACCCAGCAGTTGGGCGATAAGGTTTAAGTTCGGCGAGGCGGTCTTATTCTCATCTGGAAGAAGGACCAGCGTATGATTTTCAGTTACGAAGCCGCCGAACTTGGAGAGCACTTCGGGCGCCAAGGGCGCCGCAATAAGGCGGCGAGGTTGACGATTGTTTGTTGTGCGTTGCAGTATGATCGCTGACCTTCGTATGATTGCGGCCGAGTCCCGATCGAATTGCACGAAGTCCATCCCACGAGTGTCTTTGGCAACTGGATAAACGGGACTGCCACAACTAACGTTCCTGGCCCAGATGAGGGGGACGTCAAAGCGACCTTTTCTGGCCGTTCGCATCCGGTGGCGCTCACGGTTCCAGACGAAGTAGCCTGATCGGACTTGTAGGCCCCAGTTGGAGAGCCTGGCCAAGTGGTCCGTATTCTCGGGCAGGCTGCGAGCAGGCATGACCCAAGGCATGTTGGGCCCGGATGGCAAAACTGATGTGCCTAGCGGGATCGAAGAGCCTCGATTTGGAATGAGCCCCCAATGGACCCGGCCGGAACCCGTCCCCTTACGTAGCAACATCACGCAGGTGTCCTGAGTTACTTCTAGAAATACTCCCTCACGTGCCTCAAGCACATGAATAGAGAGAACCTCAGCTTGGCTCCGGATGTATGCTCGCAGGCGGGCAAAGAGGGGGCCGGCAAGAAAGCTCGTTGGCAGCACGAGGGCGGCTATTCCTCCGTTACGGAGGAACTCAAGCGAGATGCCCACAAAGATGGCGTATAGATTGATGTGCCCTGGTTCCGCTAGATGGGCCCATCTGCGCCGCTCGGCTTTCGTAACTCCCAGAAGCCGCCCATAAGGAGGGTTCGCGAAGACCGCATCGAACGATGCGTTCCGCTGCGCACGGCGTGCATCTCCTACGGAGACAACGTGGCGCCCCAGTGAGGCAAGCCCCAATCGCCGGGCTAGAATGGCCTCGGCCAGGGCTGCTAGTTGGGGGTCAAGTTCGAGCCCCCTCAACCGGGCCAAGATGTCTTCCGGGGGAGCGCCGCTCTGCAGCATGGCTTCCCCAAGCGTTGAAAGGAAGGCAGCTCCACCTGCGCATGGGTCGATTACTCGTGCCGCACGGAGGTCCATGCCGGCTTCCAGTGCGAACGCGAGGACGTGTCGCGCGAGAGTAGGCGGTGTGAAGTGAGCGGCGAGCCGCCGACGCAGTGCGGCAGGCATCAGAAGAGTGTGGAAGTTGCCGATCCACCAGTCGCGCTCGTCAGCTGGAAGAGTGGACAGGAGCGAATGAAGCAGCTCTAGCCGGGGATCGCCTACTTGAACCGACAGGAGTTGCTGGGAGAAATGCAGGCGCTTGGCACCGGAAAGACCGAGGCGACCCGCATTCAGAACGGCCGCCGTACGCTTCACGGCTAATGCGATGCTCGTAGCTACGATAGCGCCGGCCGATTGTAGATGGGGGCCGGATACGGAAGTCGAACTAGCTTCCGAAGCACGCTCCCTCTTGCTGCGCGGCTCACGCCACGCGCCTAGCATGACTCCCCCGAAGATGTCCGCGAACCAACTCCGGAACAGACCGATATCATGTGGAGCTTGGTGCTGCAATGCGTGCGCTGATAAGATCTATACTGCGCCCGCGGGTCCATCCATCGAGTCCGTCTGGACACCATGATCAAATGGACCTGAAGGAGGGCTTATGGGTAGGGGGAGGTGGCGTCCCTGACGTGAGGGACCCGGTTCTATTCAGAGGCACCAAGAGCCTAGGAACTGTCGGGTGCCTTCACAGTCGCCTGCACCCGAGCCGACACGAGTGGCCCCCCCTTTTTGTGGGAGAGGGCACAAGCTACTTGCGCGTCCTCCGGTTCCTCGATCCGCCGTTCTCTTCGTTGTTGTCTCCCCGATGCTCCTTCTGGCGTTTAAGCTTCGTCAGATTACGACGTCGGAGCGACATCAGAACATACGAGCCTGATTCCGGGTTCAGCGTTCGGAGAGCCTCTTGGTAGGCACCATCCGTGTCTTTCTCTTCGGCTGCAAGCCCTCTTACAAGGTACCAAGGCTTGTCTTCAGGTGGAACTAGGTTAAGCCTGGCTAGGAAGCGGGTATCCTCGGGAGACGCCTCTACGGCCTGATTTTCGTTGAGAATGGGAACCCAGGTCGCCTTCCCCGAATCGAAGAGGTACTCGAACTGATCGTAGATGGCGTTTCGCACTGAAACGCGCACCTGTTGCATGTCGCGAGCTACCTTGGGCCGGAACGGCTGGGGAGCACGAAGCATCGTCGGGTTCGTCCTGTTCGCGATGTGCCAGTCAGCTTGAAGCTCGACTCCCCCACGCTGCACCTCAATCCCGAGCACCCTGCACCATAGTGTCGCCTTCGCCTGAGCCAGCGCGAGTAGTGCTGCATTTGGTGTCGCCGGAAGACTTTGAAAGATATAGATGTGCACCTCGGTATCGAGCGCCCGTAGCTGTCGAAGGGCCGCCGGGATCTCGAAGTACACTACGTCCCCTGTCGCAGGAATGCCGTTCGGTGCCTCAGCAGCAAGGATAACGATCGTCTTCGTGAACTCAGAGTCGCGCTCGGCATCGTTGACCTTGCCTCGCATGCCATCGATGAAGGAGCTTGTCCACCAGGTCAGCGCGTCCTTCATCGAAGGTGAATAGACGACCGATTGCGCCTGGGCCGCATCAATATGCGCTTTGATGCGTTGCATCTCGGGATCGCTCATAGGGCCTTCAAGCATGATGCCTGCCTCACCATTCAGGCCAAGGAGCGCGTAGCCGGTCACGTTGTGCGAGCCAACAAACGCCACTCCGCTCTTGTCGGGCATTTCCAGTAGATATACTTTGCTGTGCAGCATCGGGTGATAGCGGTAGAAGCGATGTGCGGCGCCTTTGGTCGTCCTTCGCGTATGCCCGAGATGGACGAAAAGCCGCGATGCGGCAACTCCACCGGCAAGGAGGCGATCCATTGATTCGTAGCCTCGGAAAGTGCCCGCTCCAATCACAAATGCTTCCAACTTCGCTGGATTGGTCAGGATCGGTGGTGCGATTGCCTCGATTCCTTCTACGGTGGCAAACCCACTTACGATCCAAGCACGGCTGGCTTGTTGGAGGCGGCTCTTGAGCAGCGATGCGATCTCCTGCTGCGGACGATCGAACAGCACACTGACTTGTAGAGGCATCTTCCCGCTCTTCCTCTCTGCTCGGCGCAAGCTGGTACGTGGGCTGCCCTATAGGGAGTCGCTCAAGTGTATCCCACCTCCTGTGCAGCCCCTTTAGAACTAGTGGAGTCTGGATCATCAAGAGCAACGCCCCAGAGGAGCTTCGGCGTATTGGAGGCGATGGCCCAGCTTTTAGGCTACACGCCGCACGCGGAATAGCTGAAGGTCGGCCAGCCCTGGTACTTCGCCCCTGGGCAGGAAGGGTATGACCGGCTAATTGATGCGTACGTGGCGCACGCGAACAACTCCAAGAAGCTGAAGCGACCGTGGCGGGTCTACAACCCGCTGGCCAGCGGGGATGGCCCCAAGGGGGCGATCACCTACCTAATCGATGCACAGTGAGACGAACTTCTCCCACAGGTGGGGACTCAGATTTCGGCTCAGTACGGAGTGGCAGACGACATGCGTCTACTCTACTGATCGTCTTCGGCTTCTTGGCGACCACAGACGCTGAGTGGGAGAGGTACAGGTCGATGGGATGCGGTCGATGCATTTCGCTCCATGGAGCGAATGGAGTTCGACGCTTCTGAGTATGCTGAAGCGGGACTGTACGGATTCTGTACGGACCGGGCCGGTGACGAGCGAGCGCCAGCAACGGCCAATGGTCAGTAAGAATAAGGGGTTACGGCCAATGGTTCAGAAGGTGAGGGGCAGGGCCGGGATTATGAGACCACCGCTCTAACCAGGTGAGCTACCTGGCCGTAAGTGAGATGCAACCTACGGCTTTTACTGCGGAACTTCCACTGCCTTCCTACCTGCTCGCCCGGTGTTCGTGCAACAGCTTTGGTAACGGGGCGGGTACTTCGCGCTTCGGGGCGGCTCTATACCACATGGCTCGTGGCGGGCAATGGGGACGATACAGAGAGAGGCCAGGGCCATAACCTGGACACCCCATGCCTTGCCACGGCCCCCGGTGTTCGCCTCCCATCCCCGTGCCGGGAGGCGCTCCCTGGATAGGCGTCAGTTCGCGGTGCGCCCGCGCCGCCCGCGGGTTTCGGGTGTCCTCCAGCAGCACCGCGAGGGGATGCTCGGCGGCCCAAGGTGTAAATCCTCCCGCGGTCCAACAGTGACCCTGGAATGCCGGGGTTTCGTTTCGCGCCGGACTCAGGCGTGTTTTCCGGCGGAGGGCCATCAGCCCCAGCAGCCTGGAGGAGAAGTTCGAGACGCGCGACGACCAGGCCGTGCTGTAGCGCGACCCCCGCGTGGACCACGTCAACGACACTGTCGCGAAATGGCGGAGGTGGCGGCGCGAGTCCGTGAGCAGCGCTCGCTTGCGAGGGACACACCCGCAGGCGAGCTGCGCATCCCCCGTCTACCGGAACGGCGGCTCGGGCTGTTTCGCGAACCATTGCTTCGCGTTCAGCAGGTGCAGGTCCTGTCCGCCGGGTTTGAATTCGATTCCGCCGGTGAGGGCGCCCAGGGTCGCCAGGAGCGCGCCCTGTAGCTCTCCGCCTGCGAGGTCCAGGTGCCCTCTCAGGGAGAAGCCCTCTCCGTCCGCCTGCAGTTCGCGCAGTTGGAGCCCGCCCTCGTCAATCTGCACCCGGCCCGTCACCGTGACGTCCCGGATGTTGAGCAGGGACGTCAGGAAGCGCGGCAGATTCTTCGCGGACGTGAGCAGCGCGGCGACAGGCTGTGTGTCCGTGAGCTTGCTGGCGAAGCGTGCCGACAGCACTGTCGGAGACAGGGACAGTCGGGCCTGGGGCAGGGTGAAGACGCCGCTCCAAGCGCGGATGGGCACGGGGCCATTCGTGGACACATTCGTCAGCCGGAGCGTCGTCCCTGTCAGTGTCAGGGACTTCGTGTCCCACGACATGTTCCGGGCGTCCACGTCCGCCTCGGCACGCAACAGAACCTTGACGCTTCCCATGCGTCCGGAGACGAGGTCGGAGTCCACGCTCAGCCGCAGCGAGTCCTGAGCCTTCGCGGACTTCGACCGCTCCCGGCTCTGCACCGTCATGAACCCGGAATCGATTTCCATCGTTCGCGCCAGCCAGGGATTGAGCATCCTCAAGTCCAGTGGCCGACTCCTGGCCACGCGGAGGTCCGGCTCCAGCTCCCAGTCCGACTGCTCCGCGCTGCGCCGCGCGAGGACGGTGAGGGTGATTTCAGGGACTTCTGCACCCGTGCCTTCGGGCCCGGACACCCGCACGGGCGCGAAGGTGAGCGTTGCCGTCCCTTTCCGCGTGTCCGGGCTCTCCGAAGCCAGCGAGGCCTTGAGGGCCCAGGGCGCACGCGCTCGGATGGGACCGGCCCGCACGCTCAACTCCTGGCCCTGGACGTCAATGCGGCTGTCATCGGCCAGCCCGCCGTCTTTGAGGTGGAGGTCCAGGTCCACCTTGCCTTCGCCCCCTTTCAGGGAGACGGCGTTGTTCGACCCCAGGTGCTCGTTCAGCCAGTCCAGTGGGAGCAGCTCCATCTGGCTCGTCACCTGTGCGCTGAGCGCCCGTGAGAGGTCCCAGCCCTGGTCGTCCGTGAAGGGGACTTCGAGCTGTGCCTTGGCCTCCAGGCGCTCCAGCCGGGTGACCGGTTTCCGGTCGAACTCCATGGCACCGGAGACCACGCGAATCGCAGGCGTCTCGACGTGGATGCGCTCCCGGCCCTTGATGTCCAGCGAGCCTTGCACGTCCAGGTTTCCCACGAAGCGGACCCGGCCGAAGTCCAACTCGCGAACCTCGTGGACCGTCACGTCCGCCAACTGGATGACCCACGGGCGGTAGTCCGGGCCCGGTGGCGGTTCCTTCTCGATGCCGAATGACGGTTCAATCCGGAAGCGCGCGCCATGCCCGTCGATGCGCTGCACGTCCACGCGCTTGTGCAGCAGGGCGGTCAGCGACACGTCGGCCTCCAACGCGTCCATGTTCACCTGCCACCACTGGTTTTGATTCTGCTGGGTCAGCGTGAAGTCGCGGAGGTGGAGCTGTCCGAAGGGCCAGAGCCACCACGCGCGCTTCCAGGCGAGCTCGGTCCGGCTGGTGGACCGGCGCATGATGGCTTGGACGGCGCCCAGGTTGAGCGCCACGTTGATGGAGACTTCCAGCACCACGAGTGCGCCCAGGGTCCACGCGACGGCGCGCGGCCACCGTTTCTTGCGAGGGGCTGTGTCCTGGACCGCTGGCGGCGGGATGAGCGTCATGTCGCGGGTACCCGGTGGGATGTCCAGGGGGAGCGGCGCGGGCCGTTCCCGGAAGGCGCGGGTGCTGTTTCCCGCCTCCTTCCGGATGCCTCAGCCGCCGCGCGCAGACAAGGTGCGAGCAGGCTCGCGAGTCCGATTCGTTGCTGGAGTGTCCGCGGGTGAGCCGATACCAGAGGTCCAGGTTCTGGACTGGGAAGGGCGGGGGATTGATGGAAGGCTCGGAGCATGGGCTTGGCGCCGCGGCAGCACCTCGACCGCGCTTCACGAAAGGTTCCTCGCCGTGCATCTGCTGTATGCCTTCGGGCTCTTCGTCGTCACCGCGGTGGCCGAGGTGGTGGGCTGCTATCTGCCCTACCTCTGGCTCCGTCAGGGGAAGTCGCCCCTGCTCCTCGTGCCCGCGGCGGGGAGCCTCGCGGCCTTCGCGTGGTTGCTCACGCTGCACCCGACAGGCGCGGCCCGCACCTATGCGGCCTATGGCGGGGTGTACATCGCCGTGGCGCTCGTCTGGCTGTGGCTCGTGGAAGGGGAGCGACCCACGACGTGGGACCTCGTGGGCGCGCTCGTCGCCATCCTGGGGATGGCCATCATCGTGCTCGGACCTCGCAGGTAGCGAGGGCCTGCTTCATCAAGCCGCGCGGGACGGACTACGCGGCCCAGCGCTGGAGGCTGCCCTCCACGTACTTCGCCCGGCAGGCGCGCCGCTGGACCTTGCCGCTGGACGTCTTGAGGATCTCACCCTGCTGGAGCAGGACGACCTCATGAACGTCCACGGAGTGCGCGGCGGCCACGGCCTGCCGGATGGTCTTCTGGAGCGCGCTCCCGTCCAGGGCCTGAGCACCATCACCCTGTTCAGAGGGCACGAAGCGGGCGCTGACCTCCACCAGCACCACCAGCCGCTCGCCCTCCGGATGGTCGACGGAGAACGCCACCGAGCAGCCAGGACGGAGCGCCGGGTGCTGGCTCTCGGCCGTCAGCTCGAGGTCCTGCGGGTAGTGGTTCCGGCCGTCGAGGATGATGAGGTCCTTGATGCGGCCAGTGACATACAGCTCGCCGTCAATCATGAAGCCCAGGTCGCCGGTACGCAGGAAGGGGCCTTCCTCGCTGCCCTGGATGCGCGCCTGGAAGGTCTCCGCGTTCGTTTCCTCGCGTCCCCAGTAACCGTGAGTGACGTGGGGACCGGCCGTCCAGATTTCGCCCACCTCGCCCGGTGCGCACGCCACCAGCGTCTCTGGATTCACGATGCGGATGAGGCTGTCTCCCCAACTCCGCCCGGAGCTGACGAGCGTCCGCGCGGACGGGCCCGGCGGTGCGGAGACGGCGCGGTTCTGCTCGAGCGCCGCCGAGTCCACGGTGAGGTGGCGTGGCAGTTCGGAGGCGATGCCTCCCGACACGAAGAGCGTCGCCTCCGCGAGCCCATAGCAGGGATAGAAGGCCTCTCGGCGGAAGCCGGCGGGCGCGAAGGTGTCCGCGAACTCCGCCAGCGTCTCCGCCCGCACGGGCTCCGCGCCGTTGAAGGCAACGCGCCACGAACTCAGGTCCAACGAAGCGAGCTGCTCCGGCTTCACCTTTCGCGTGCAGAGCGCGTAGGCGAAGTTGGGCCCGCCGCTCGTCGTTGCACGGTACTTCGTGATGGTGTTCAGCCAGCGGATGGGGCGCTGCAGGAAGGACCACGGGGACATCGCGATGGAGTGCGCGCCCAGATACATTGGCTGGAGCACCGCGCCGATGAGCCCCATGTCGTGGTACAGCGGCAGCCATCCGCATATCGTCGGCTGTTCGTCGTGGCTGAAGGCCTGCCGGATCATCTCCTCGTTCGACATCAGGTTCCGGTGCAGCACCATCACGCCCTTGGGCGTCGACGTGGACCCTGACGTGTACTGGAGGAAGGCCAGCGTGTCGCCGGTGATGGCGGGACGCTTCCAGCCGTCCTCCAGCCCTTCCTCCAGTACGTCCGTGGCAATCCAGCGGATGTCCTTCAGGACGGGGTAGGTCTCGGCCAGCGCGTTCACGCTCTCCAGGATTTCGCGCGTGGTGAGCGCGAAGCGCGGCTTCGCATCCTGGAGGATGGAGAGGATGCGCGTGACGGCCTGGAGCTGCGCGGGAGGATAGGCAGGCACCGCGGCCACGCCCGCGTACAGGCTGCCGAAGAACGCCGCGATGTAGTCGAGCCCCGGTGGATACAGCAGCAGCGCTCGCTCGCCAGCGCCCTTGTGCTCCTGCAGCGCCGCGGCAATGGCGCGGGCCTGGCGATCCAGCTCGCCATAGGTCCAGGTGGTCTCCTGGCCTTCACCATCCTGGAGGAACGTATACGCGCGGGCCTCGGTCTGGTTCGAGGCGCGCCAGCGCAGCAGGTCGGTCAGGGTCTGCACGGAACGGCTGGGACTCGGCATGGCGGGTCTCCTTGGGAAGTCGTGGGAAGAGGGGAGGGTTCAGGGGCTCGCCGCGGGTTCGGCGGAAGGCGTGTCCTGAGGGGGCGCCTCCAGCTCACGCAGCGGGCGGTAGAGCGTGGACAGCAGCGTCATGAGGACCGCCAGCACGCCCGCGATGAGGAACATCAAGGCGATGCCTCGGCCTGGGCCCTCGCCGACGAACGCACCCAGCAGGGGAACGAGCTTTCCTCTCGAGGCCATGGCGGGCTCGAAGGCGTGGTCCGCCAGAGGCCCGGCGATTGTGTACGCCAGCGGCAACATGGCCCCGGTGATGGTGCTGGTGAAAGCGAAGACACGGCCGCGCAGCGCCAGGGGCACGATGCGCTGGAGGAGCGTCTGGCTGGAGCCGTTGATGATGGGGAGGCCGAAGAAGAACGCGAAGGCGACACCGGCCAACACGGGAACGGAGGTGGCCAGCCCGACGCAGATGAGCGCGAGTCCACAGGTGAGCTGGAACCCGAGCAAGCCATTCATCAGTCGCTTGGGGCCGCCCCAGGCGCTGATGACCAGGCTGCCCGCCAACATGCCCACGCCGCCCGCGGTGGTGAGCGCGCCCAGGGTGCGCACGTCCGCGAAGGACAGGACCAGCGGGGTGACGAGGACCTCGACCGTGCCGGTCAGGAAGTTGCTGGCCGCGAGGAAGCCAATGAGCGCCAGGAGTCCTGGAGTGGCGCGCAGGTAGGCACCGCCAGCCCGAATCGACTCGAGCAGCGGCACCCGCTCCTCGCCGGACGACGACACGAGGTGCTCCCGGGGGATTCGCGCCAGGAGCAGGGGCAGCGCGCCGAGCACGAGCGTCGTCGCGTCGATGAGCAGGATGCCCTTGAGTTCGATGAGCTCCATCAGGGTGGCGCTCAACATGGGCGCCACCAGTTGGGAGAACGCGAGCCCGACCTGCACCAATCCGTTGGCCCTCCCCAGATGTTGCGGCGGCACCACCGTGGAGACGAGCACGGCGAAGGCCGGCTGCTGGAACGCGCTGGCCGTCGACACCACGGCGGTCGTGACGTAGGCGTGCCAGGGTTGGAGCAAGCCATTGAACAGCAATAGCGCCAGCACGAGGCTCGACAGGCCGGCGGCCGCGTCGCTGAGCACCAGCACCCAGCGGCGGTTCCAGCGGTCCACGAGCGCGCCGGCCACCGGCCCGAGCAGGATGGCGGGCAGCGTCGCGGAGAGCATGACCAGCGCGTACTGCGTCACGTCGCCCGTCGTCTTGTACGTCCAGACGCCGAGCGCGAAGCTCGTCAGCCCCGAGCCCAGCAGTGACAGGACCTGTCCCAGCCAGATGACGACGGCGGACTTCATGGGGAAGGACGGCGCCGCCGTCATCGAAGGGCTCCGGCCCGGACGAGGCCCTGGCGCACGTGCTCCGCCAGCACCTGGACGTGCGGCGCGGCCAGCATCGTCATGTGGTCTCCCGGCACCGTCACGGGCGTGACGGCCGTGGAGGCGTGGCGGCCCCAGCCCCAGCTCGGGTCGTCCGCGAAGGACTCGGGGACGATGCCGTCTTCCTCGTGCCGCTCCTGGGCCCGGAAGAGGGCGACGGGAATGGGGAGCGTGTTCCGGGGGACGTAGTCAATCGCGTACGCGGCCTTGTAGACGTCGATGAACCCTTGGACCTGCTGGCTGTCCGCGCCGTCGGGGAGGAGTCCCGCCTGGACCAACCTGCGGGTCAGGTACTCTCGGCGCGCTTCGGCAGACAGCGGCCGGAGCGCCTCGGCGGAGATGCCCAGGTCCACGCCGTAGAGACGGCCCGCCGTGCTCGCGACGGAGGCCATCCAGTCCGCGTCGTCAAACGGGGGCGCCTCGCTCGGCGAGGCTTCGTTCACCGGGACGGTGGTGTTGAGGATGCCCAGGAAGGCAATCGACTCGCCCTGCTTCCGGAGCTGCTGCGCCATCTCGAAGGCGACCCAGCTACCGAAGGAGTGGCCCAGCAGGTGGTATGGCCCCTGCGGTTGCACCTGCTTGAGCGCTTCGATGTAGCACGCGGCCATCTCCTCGACGGAGCGATGCGGCTCCGCGCGTCCATCCAGCCCGCGTGCCTGGAAGGCATGCACCGGCAGGGTGGGGCCCAGTGCCTGGGCCAGCTCGCGAAGGTAGACGGCGTTTCCACCGGCGCCCGGGACGCAGAACAGGGCGGCGCGATTGGCTCCCGGCTGGAGCGTCACCAGCGGCGACCATGGCGCGGGCGACGCCTCTTCGTGAAGCGCCTTGGCGAGCTGCTCCAGCGCGGGGTTCTGGAAGAGGACCGACAGCGGGAGGGCGCGGCCGAACTGCTCACGGATACGCACCATCAGCCGGACGGCCAGCAGTGAGTGGCCGCCCTGGTCGAAGAAGTTGTCGTGCACGCCAATGGGGCGCACTGCCAGCAGCTCCTCCCAGATGGCCGCGAGCCGGGTCTCCACTTCGTCGCGCGGAGCGACGAAGCCATCCTGCGCGTCGCGGCGGACGCTCTCCGGTGTGGGCAGGGCCTTGCGGTCCACCTTGCCATTGGGGGTGAGCGGGAAGGCGGCCAGGATGACGAAGGCCGCGGGCACCATGTACGGCGGCAGGTGCTTCTTGAGGTGCTGCCGCATGTCATCGGCCGTGGCCACGTCTGGCGCCGTGAGCGTGAGGTAGGCGACGAGCTGCTTGTTGCCGGCGTCCTCGTGCACGAGCAGCTCCACGGCCTGGACCGCGGCGTGCTCCAGCAGCTTCGCCTTGATTTCATCCAGTTCGATGCGGTGTCCGCGAATCTTCACCTGCGTGTCGTTGCGGCCGATGAAGGCGAGGGTGCCGTCCTCCGTGTAACGGGCCAGGTCGCCCGTGCGGTACAGGCGGGCGCCCGGTGTGGCGCTGAAGGGATTGGGCACGAAGCGCTCAGCGGTCAGGTTCGACTGGCCCCAGTAGCCACGCGCGAGTCCGTCACCGCCCACGAAGAGTTCTCCCGAGATGCCGATGGGCACCGGCTGCATCGCGCTGTCCAGCAGGTACATCTGCGTGTTGGCGAAGGGCCGGCCAATGGGGACGATCTGCTCGCTGGGGGTGGGCTCGGGCTGTTCGAAGTACGTGCTGTCGATGGTTGCTTCGCTCAGACCGTAGGAGCTCACCAGCCGCGTGTCCGGTCCGCAGAGGCCGCGGAGCTGGTGGTACTCGCGCATGTCCCAGGTGTCCGAGCCGACGATGAGCAGGCGCATGAAGTCCAGCCGGAGATTGTGCTCCTGGAGGTACCCCATCAGCAGCCGGACCACGGCGGGGACGAACTCGCCGCTGTCCACCTGCTCGCGCTGCATCAAGCCGTAGAGCTTTTCGGGCTCGAGCAGCCATTCCCGCGGGCAGAGGACCAGCGTCTTCCCCGCACCGAGCGCCCGGGCCAGGTCGCCGGAGAACACGTCAAAGGAGAAGCTCGCCATCTGGAGGTGGGCGCGCAGCTCGGGCAGCCGGTAGTCGCGCTCCCAGGCGAGGTAGGCGTTGACGAAGCTCCGGTGAGAAATCATCACGCCCTTGGGGCGGCCCGTGGAGCCTGACGTGTAGACGACGTAGGCGAGGTGCTCGGGGCTGGCGCCGCCTTCGGGCGTCGTCGTGGGCATCGCGGCGATGGCGTCCGCGTCCGTGTCGATGGCCACCACGGGCGGCAGTGGCGCGGGCAGGAGGGGCGCCAGGCCCTGGCGGGTGATGAGCACCGCGGGCCGGCTGTCCGCGAGCATGAGCGCCGTGCGCTCCGGCGGATATGACGGATCCAGCGGCACATAGGCGCCGCCCGCCTTGAGCACGGCGAGCACCGCGACCACCATGTCCACGGAGCGGTCCAGGAAGACGCCGGTGATTCGCTCGGGCCCCACGCCCACGGAACGCAGGTGGTGCGCCAGTTGGTTGGCCTTCGCGTTCAACTGTGCGTAGGTGAGCCGGCGTTCAGGGTCGGTGATGGCGATGGCGTCGGGTGTGCGCGCTGCGTGCGCCTCGATGAGGTGATGGATGCACGTGCGCGGCGGCACGTCGAGCCGGGCCTGGTTCCAGTCACGCAGGATGCGCTGACGCTCATTCGCAGGAAGCACCGGCAGCTCGATGAGCCGCTGTGCCGGGTTCGCGGCGATGCCCGCGAGCAGCGTTTGGAAGTGGGCGACCATCCGCTCGACGGTGGAGGCGTCGAAGAGGTCCCGGTTGTACTCCCAGATGCCTTGCAGGCCACCGGCCTCCTCGGAGAACCACAGCGTCAGATCGAACTGCGCGAAGGCTTCACCCGAGACGCTGAAGGACTCCATGCTCAGTCCGCCCAGCTCGGCTGGGGGCGTGGGCGTGTTCTGGAGCACCAGCATCACCTGGAAGAAGGGGGAGTGGCTGGTGTCGCGCGACGGCGCCAGCTCCTCCAGCAGCTTCTCGAAGGGGATGTCCTGGTGCCCGTAAGCCCCCAGCGTCACGTCCACCACGCGCCGCAGCAACTCCCGGAAGGTGGGATTGCCTTCGAGCCCCGTGCGCATGACCAGCGTGTTGAGGAAGAAGCCGATGAGCGGCTCCACCTCCGTCCGGTTCCGGTTCGCGATGTACGTGCCGACGCTGATGCGCGGCTCGCGCGTGTAGCGGTGGAGCAGTGCCTGGAGCGCCGCCAGCAGCACCATGTAGAGCGACGCCTTCTCCTGAGTCCCCAGCGTCTTCAGTTGCTGGGCTACGTCAGGGGCGACCTGGAAGCTCCGCTTGCCACCCGCGTAGGTGCGCACGCGCGGGCGCGGCCTGTCGGTGGGCAGCTTGAGCGCGCTGTCGCTCCCTTCGAGCTGCTGACGCCAGTAGTCGAGCTGCGACGCCAGCACGTCGCCCTGCATCCATTGCTGCTGCCACGCCGCGAAGTCCGCGTACTGGAGCGGGAGCTCCGGCAGCGGTGACGGCTTGTCCTGGGAGAAGGCGGCATAAAGCGCCGTCAGCTCCTGGACGAAGATGCCGGTGGACCAGCCGTCCGAAACGATGTGGTGCACGACGAGCAGGAGGACGTGGTCCTCGTCGCCCATGCGCACCAGCCTCGCGTGGAGCAGCGGCCCCGCCGCGAGGTCGAAGGACGTCCCCGCGAGCTGAAGCGCCAGCTCCTCGCACAGGGGCTCGCGCTGGGTGCCTGGCAGGTAGCTCAGATCCAGCACGCCCAGCGACAGCAACAGCTCCGGGAGGATGCGCTGCTGGGGTTCGCCGTCCTTCGCGACGAAGGTCGTGCGCAGCACCTCATGGCGCCGGATGACCTCGTTCAGCGCACGCTCCAGGGAGGAGACGTGGAGCGGCCCGGTGAGGCGCACGAACTCCGGGATGTTGTAGGCGGGTGTCCCGGGCTCGAACTGGTCCAGGAACCAGAGTCGGCGCTGCGGGAAGGAGAGCGGCAGCAGCTGCTCCCGTGAGACGCGAGGGATTCCGGGCGTGCGTGCCTCTCCCTTCGGCGCGGTGACCACGTTCTGCTGTCGCAGCTTCTTGAGTACCGCCTCGCGCTTCTCCGGGGAGAGGCCCGCGAGCTTCTTGAGCAGGTCACTCATTCGTCCCCTCCAGGAGCTTCTCCAGGTCCGCGTCCGAAAGGTCGCCGACTTCCTCCATGGCGGAGGCCAGCGCGGCTTCGTCCACGCCTTCCAACTGCGCGAGCACCACCTGCTCCGCCATCCCCGCGATGGTGGGGTGCTCGAAGAGGGCGCGCAGCGGCAACGTCACCTGGAACATCGCGTTGGTGCGCGAGATGATCTGCGTGGCCAGCAGCGAGTGCCCGCCCACGTCGAAGAAGTCGTCCGTGACGCCCAGCGACGTCTGGCCCAGCACGTCCTTCCAGAGCGTGAGCAGGCTCGACTCCGTCTCCGAGCGCGGTTCGACGAGCCGCTGCTCGCCCGTGCGCTGAGTTGCGTCCGGCACAGGGAAGGCCTTGCGGTCCACCTTGCCGTTCGGGCTCAGGGGGAGTGCCTCCAGGCGCACGAAGACGGCCGGCACCATGTAGTCGGGCAGTCTCTCCCTCAGGTGGTCGCGGAGCACCGCCGTGTCGCGGATGTCCGAGCCCACCACGTAGGCGACGAGCCGACGGGGTGTCCCCGGGTCCTCGCGCAGCAGTACCACCGCGCCCTGGACGGCCGGGTGCTTGCCGAGCGCGGATTCGATTTCGCCCAGCTCGACGCGGAAGCCGCGCAGCTTCACCTGCGTGTCTGCCCGGCCGAGGAACTCCAGGTCGCCTCCCAGCAGGTACCGCGCCCGGTCTCCCGTGCGGTAGAGCCTCGCACCAGGCTCGGTGGCGAACGGGTCGGGGACGAAGCGCTCCGCGGTCAGGTCGGGGCGGTGGCAGTAGCCGCGTGCCACGCCCTCGCCGCCGATAAAGAGCTCGCCCGCGATGCCGGCGGGCACCGGCTGCTGGTGCGCATCCAGCACGTAGAGGCGGTTGTTGGCGAAGGGACGGCCAATGGGGACCAGTTGCGTGTCGCCGGGGCCCAGGTCGCCGCTTTCGAACCACGTGCTGTCGATGGTCGCCTCGCTGACGCCATACGAGTTGATGAGCCGCGTATCGTCGCCGATGACGGCCTGGAGCCGGTGGTACTCGTTCACGTACCAGGCGTCGGAGCCGGCCACGAGCACGCGCATGAAGTCCAGCGTCTGGCCCGTCTCCTCCAGGTGCTGGAGCAGCCCGCGCAGCACGGCGGGGACGAACTCGGCGCAGTCCACGGCCTGCTCCTTCATCAGCGCGAGCAGGCGGGGCGGTTCGAGCAGCCACTCACGCGGGCAGAGCACCAGCTTGCCGCCTGAGCACAGCGCTCGGGACAGGTCTCCCGCGAACACGTCGAAGGAGAAGCTGGCCATCTGCAGGTGGCTGCGGCAGTGCTCCCGCAGCCCGTAGCTCCGCTCCCAGCCGAGGTACGCGTTGGTCCAGCTCCGGTGGGAGATCATCACGCCCTTGGGCGTGCCCGTGGAGCCGGAGGTGAAGACGACGTACGCCAGACCGTCCAGTGTGGTGAGCCGCGTGGGGGCTTGGGTGGACAGCGCGGCGCGGGCTGGTGCCTCCGTGTCCAGCAGGTAGAGCGACACCTCCGGGTTGACGAAGGTCTCCACCAGGGACTGCTGGGTAAGCAACAGGGAGAGCCGGGCCTCGGAGGCCATGCGCGCCAGTCGCTCGGCCGGGTAGGTGGGATCGAGCGGGACATAGGCGCCGCCCGCCTTGAGGATGCCCAGCAGCGCCACCAGCAGCTCCGGCGTCCGCTCCAGGCACACGCCCACCAGCACTTCGGAGCCAATGCCCCGGGCGCGCAGGTGGTGCGCGAGCTGGTTCGCCTTTGCGTCGAGCTGGCCGTACGTGAGCGAGCCCGCTTCCGGCGCGACCACGGCGACCGCGTCCGGCGTCCGCAGGGCCTGTGCCTCGAAGAGCTCGTGGAGGCACGCGCCCAGTCCAGGGACCTGCGTGTCGTTCCAGTCGAACAGCACCTCGCGACGGGCCTCCTGCGTGAGCAGCGACAGCTCCCACAGGTGCTTGTCCTCCGCGTCGAGGATGCCCACCAGGACTGTCTGGAGCTGCTCCAGCAGTCGCTCCATGGCCTCCACGCCGAGCCGCGGAGACTCGAAGTCCAGGTTCAGCATCAGCTCCTTGTCCGCATGTGCGGAGAGCGTCAGCGGATAGTTGGTGCGCTCCTGCGCGGTGACGTCGCGCACCTCCAGCGCGCCCGCGCCCTGCCGCACCGAGTCCTCCACGGGGTAGTTCTCGAAGACGACGAGGCTCTCGAAGAGAGGAGTGCCACGCGGCACGGGGCTCCAGCCCTGGACCTTCACCAGCGGCGCGTACTCGAACGGAGCCCGCTCCACCTGCCACGCCTGGAGCGCCTTCAGCCAGTCCACCACCTTGCTCTGGGCCGGCAGCGACACGCGGGCCGGCAGCGTGTTGATGAACAGGCCCACCATCTGCTCCACGCCGGGCAGCTCTGGCGGACGGCCCGCGACGGTGACGCCGAAGACGACGTCGTCCTGGCCCGCGTGACGTCCGAGCACCAGGGCCCAGGCCGCCTGGACCAGCGTGCTGAGCGTCACCTGGTGCCGCCGCGAGAAGGCGCGGAGCTGCTCCGTCACCTCGGCGGACACGTGGACCTTGCGCTCGCCCATGACCTGCGCTGCGGTGCGCGCCTGGCCTCCCGTTTCACCGGGAAGGGGCGTGGGCTCGCCGAAGCCTCGCAGTGCCTGCTTCCACCAGGTCTCCGCCTGCGAAATCTCCCGGCTCTGGAGCAAGGCGATGTAGTCGCGGAACATGGGCGGCTGTTCCAGACGCACTGGCTGCTGACGGAGCTGCGCGTCGTAGATGGCCAGCATCTCGTTGAGGACGCGGCCCACGCTCCAACCATCGAGCAGCAAGTGGTGGAAGCTCCACACCACGCGCCACGTCCGAACGCCCAGGCGCAGGACGCCCACGCGCATCAGCGGCGCCTGCTTCAAGTTGAAGCCGCGTGCCCGGTCCGCGTCCATCCAGGCTGACAGCCGGGTCTGCTGCTCCGGCTCGGACAGGTGGCTCCAGTCCTGCTCCTCCCATGGGAGCACGCCCTTGCGGTTCACGAGCTGGAGCGGCGCTTCCAGTTCCTCACCCACGAAGCTGGTGCGGAGGATGGGGTAGCGCGCCATCACCTGCTGCCAGGCCTCGCGTAGCGCCTCGCGGTTGAGGTCCGCGTCCAGCGTCCACGCCGCGCGCTCGAAGTACATCCCCGAGTCCGGGTCGAGCATGGCGTGGAAGAGCATGCCCTGCTGCATGGGAGACAGCGGGTAGAGGTCCTCCATCTCTGGGTGTGACTGCATCAGGCCGTTCAGCGTGGCCTGCGTCACCTTCGCTAGCGGGAAGTCCACGGGGGAGAACCGCGCCGCGTCCTCGCCGCGCCGCTGGTCCACCATGGCCCGGAGCGCGTGGACATAGCCCTGTGCCAGGGCGCCCACCGTGGTGCGCTGGTGCAGCGCCTCGCTGTAGGTGAAGGACACCTCCAGCTTGCCGCCCAGGACGTGTGCATTCACCTCCAGCACCTGTCGCCGCTGGCCGAGCGCCCCCTGCTGCGCGCCGAAGGGCTCGTCCGCGGGTGCGAGCAGCGACGACGTGGGCAGGGCCGAGTCGAGCTGGCCCAGGTAGTTGAAGGCCACCGGCGCTTCCGGCTGCGCACGGAGCCGGGTGCCTCGCTCGTCCTGGCGCAGGTAACGCACCAGTCCGTAGCCCAGGCCCTTGCGCGGCACCTGCCGCAGGGAATCACGCACGGCGCGGAGTTCGTCACCCACGCTGCCATCCCGAGGCAGCTCCAGCGTCACCGGGTAGGCGCTGGTGAACCAGCCCACGGTGCGGCTCAGGTCCACGCCGTCGAACAGGTCCTCGCGGCCGTGGCCTTCCAGTTGGACACGCAGCCGGCGCTGTCCTGTCCAGGTGGAGAGCGCCTGCGCGAGCGCCGTCAGCAGCACCTCGTCGATGCGGGCACGCCAGGCCGTCGGCACCTCCTGAAGCAGGAGCCGGGTCTCCTCGGCCTCCAGCGCCACCGTCAACGTGCGCGCGGACGCCAAGGTGTTGTCGCCGTCCGTGGTGTCCACGGGGAGCGGTGCCGTGTCTTCACCCTGGCTCAGCCAGTAGTCGGCCTCGTGCTCCAGCTCCGCGCTGGCCGCGAAGGACTCCAAGCGGCGAGCCCAGGCTTGGAAGGACGTCGTCTTCGGAGGCAGCGCCACCGGCTGCCCCTGGCTGAGCTGCTGGCACGCCGTCTCCAGGTCCATGAGCAGCACGCGCCAGGACACGGCATCCACCGCGAGGTGGTGGATGCCGAGCAGCAGCCGGTCGCCACGCTGCGGACCCAGGTGGAAGCGCACGGCCGCCACCAGCGGAGCCTCCTCCAGCCGGAAGCCCGCCTGGGCACGCAGGCCTTCTTCCTCCAATGCGGCGCGCTGCGCGGCCTCGTCCAGTCCAGACAGGTCCACCTCGCGCAGCGTCACGGTGCTGTCGAGTCCCAGGCTCTCCTGACGCCAGCCGTCGGTGGTCCGTTCGAAGCGCAGGCGGAGCGCGTCATGGTGCGCGACCAGGGCCCGCAGCGCGTCCTGGAGAACGGACGCGGCGACGGGCTGACGCAGTCCCAGCAACAGCGACTGGTTGTAGTGATGGAGGTGCGGGAGCTGCCACTCGAAGAACCAGTGCTGGATGGGCGTGAGTGGGACGGGGCCCGTCACCGGACCCTGCTCGCTCTCCACGACCTGGGCCTGACCCACGTGCGGGGCCAAGGTGGCGATGGTCTGGTACTGGAAGAACTGACGGGGGCTGATGTGAAGCCCGGCCTCCAGCGCTCGCGCGATGACCTGGATGCTGATGATGGAGTCGCCACCCAGCTCGAAGAAGTTGTCGTGGATGCTGACGCGCTCGCGGGACAGCACCGTCGCCCAGATGTCCGCCAACGTCTGCTCCACCGGGTTGCGAGGCGCGACGTGGACGTGCTCGCGCTTCACCTGCTCCTGCGCCAGCGAGGGCATGGCCTTGCGGTCCACCTTGCCGCTGGGCGTCAGCGGCATGGCCTTCAGCATGATGAAGACAGACGGCACCATGTACTCGGGGAGGCGTGACTCCAGGGCCCGGCGCAGGGCGTCCTGTTGGGGCGGTTGCTCCACATCGTCAGCGACGACGTAGGCCACCAGTTGCTTGCGGCCCGGTGCCTCCTCCCGCAACAGCACCGCGGCGTCCTGCACCTCTGGGTGCTCGGCCAGCGCCGCTTCGATTTCGCCCAGCTCGATGCGGAAGCCACGCAGCTTCACCTGGTGGTCCAGGCGGCCCAGGAACTCCAGCCGCCCTTCGGCCAGCCAGCGCACCCGGTCTCCCGTTCGGTACAGCCGTCCTCCGGGCTCCACAGCGAATAGGTCCGGCACGAAGCGCTCGGCGCTCAGGTCCGGACGGCCCAGGTATCCGCGAGCGACGCCCGCGCCGCCGATGAACAGCTCACCCGGTACGCCCACGGGCACCGGCTGCATCTGGCCATCCAGCACGTAGAGCCGGACGTTGGCCCACGCACGGCCGATGCCCAGCCGGTCGGGGTCCACGGCCTCGTCCACCGATGCGCAGATGGTCGCCTCGGTGGGGCCGTACGCGTTGATGAAGCGGCGGGACTTCAGCCACCGGCGCGCCAGCTCCGGCGAGCAGGCCTCGCCGGCGGAGACGACGGACTCCAGCTTCGGCAACGTCTCTGGCTCCAACTGCGCCAGCACTGACGGCGTCAGCGTGACGCCTGTGATCTCCTGCGCGGTCAACAGGCCCTGGAGCGGCGCGCCGGGCATGATGGCGTCCCGGGGAGCGAGGCAGAGCTGCGCGCCCGCGAGCAGCGTGGAGAACACCTCGCACACCGACGCGTCGAAGCCGAAGGCGGCGAACTGAAGCACGCGGCTCTTCTCGTGGACGCGGTGGGCCTGGATGGCGGCCAGCGCCGTGTTGCACAGGCCCCGGTGCGTCAGCAGCGTGCCCTTGGGGCGACCTGTCGAGCCTGACGTGAAGATGATGTACGCGAGGTTGTCCTCGGACATCTCCACCGCGAGCGGCGTCTGCGGTTGGCTGGCGATGAGCGGCCAGTCCGTATCCAGGCAGACCAGCAGCCCGAGCGCGGGAAGCTCGTCCGCCAGGTGCTCCTGCGTGACGAGCACCGGGATGGCCGCGTCGCGCATCATCAGCGTCAGCCGCTCCACCGGATACGACGGGTCCAGTGGCAGCCACGCGCCGCCGGCCTTGAGGATGCCCAGGATGCCCACCACCAGCTCCAGCGAGCGGTCCACGCACAGGCCCACGCGGACCTCGGGGCCCACGCCGGACGCCTTCAGGTGCCAGGCGAGCTGGTTCGCCCGCGCGTCCAGCTCGCGGTAGGTGAGCTGCTGTCCCTCGAAGGACACCGCCACCGCGTCTGGCGTCCGCGCCGCCTGTTGCTCGAAGACGTGATGCGCGCAGAGGCCCGGGCTTCGGGGCGTGGCGGTGTCGTTCCACGCCAGCAGCGACTGCTGCCGCTCCGCCTGGGACAGCAGCGGGAGGCGGGAGACGCGCTCGTCTGGCACGGCCATGGCGCCCAGGAGCAGCTCACGCAGGTTGCC
The DNA here is from genome assembly GCF_006547355.1 of Myxococcus sp. AB036A. Taxonomy (NCBI): domain Bacteria; kingdom Pseudomonadati; phylum Myxococcota; class Myxococcia; order Myxococcales; family Myxococcaceae; genus Myxococcus; species Myxococcus sp. AB036A. The sequence goes on from NZ_VHLC01000031.1 coordinate 30,645, forward strand.
CATCATCCGGCCGATGGTGGCCGCGTCGAACAGGTCGGTGCTGTACTCGCACAGACACTCCAGGCCCTGCTCGGTCTCCGTGGCCACCCACGTCATGTCGAACTTGGCGGCGCCGGTGGTGCTGGTCTCCTCGCGCAGCGTCAGCCCGTCCAGGTGGAGGTCGGAGGATGGAGCGTTCTGGAGGATGAGCTTCACCTGGAACAGCGGCGAATAACTGAGGTCGCGCTCCGGGTTGAGCGCCTTCACCAGTTCCTCGAAGGGGAGGTCCTGGTGAGCGTAGGCATCGAGCGCCACCCGTCGCGTCTGCGCCAGCAGGGCCCGGAAGCTGGGGTCCCCGCTCAGGTCGCCGCGCATGACGAGCTGGTTGACGAAGAATCCAATGAGCCCTTCGGTGCCGGAGCGGTTGCGATTGGCGATGTCCGTGCCGACGACGATGTCCGTCTCGCCGGTGTAGCGGTGCATCAGCGCCTGGAAGGCCGCCATCACCGCCATGAACGGGGTGACGCTCTCCTTCCGGCAGAGCGCCTGCAACGCCTTGGCCGCGTCCACGGGCAGCAGGACGCCCTGGTGCGTGGCGCCGCGGAAGCTCTGCACGGGCGGCCGTGGACGGTCGGTGGGGAGGTCCAGGTTGGGCGGAGCCCCGGCGAGCCGCTGCTTCCAGTAGTCGAGCTGCCGCTCCAACACGGGGCCGGACAGCCACTCCCGCTGCCACCGCGCGTAGTCCGCGTATTGGACGGGCAGGGCGGCGAGCGGCGGCGGCTGGCCCGCGGACAGGGCGCCGTAGAGCTCGGCGACCTCGCGGACGAGCACAGACAGCGACCAACCGTCGGCGATGATGTGGTGCAGGGTCAGCAGCAGCAGGTGTTCCTGGTCATCCAACTGGATGAGCCCCATCCGGCAGAGCGGGCCGCGAGTCAGGTCGAAGGGACGACGGGCCTCTTCGTCGGACAGGCGGCGCGCTTCGACTTCACGGCGCTCCAGCGGGAGGTCGCGCAGGTCGATGGTCTCCACCTTCGGTGCCGCGGGCGGGTGGATGACCTGGACGGGCGTCTGGCCATTCATCCGGAACGTCGTGCGCAGCGACTCGTGGCGGCGGATGAGCGCTTCCAGGCAGCGCTGCACGGTGTCCGGGGCCAACGCGCCCGTCAGCCGGATGACGGCGGGCATGTTGTAGAAGGGGCTGTCCGGCTCCATCTGGTACAGGAACCAGAGCCGCTGCTGTGCGAAGGAGAGGGGCAGCTCGCCGTCGCGGGAGGAGGGTTGGAGCGGCGGGGGCGGTGCTTCACCGGCCTGCTGGGCCTGGAGCACCTGGACGCGCTCCGACAGCGTGGCGATGGTGGGCGCCTCGAAGAGCGCGGCGATGGGCAGCTCCACGCCGAAGGCCTCGCGAATTCGCGACACCACGCGCGTGGCCAGCAGCGAGTGGCCGCCCAGGTCGAAGAAGTGGTCGTGGATGCCAGCATGGTTCGTGCGCAGCACGTCCGACCAGATGCTGGCCATCAGCTCCTCGGTGCCGTTTCGCGGCGCCGCGCGGGACTCGGAGGAGAGCAGGCCGTCGGGGACGGGCAGGGCCTTGCGGTCCACCTTGCCATTGGCCGTGAGCGGCAGGGCCTCCAGCGCGACCAGGGCAGCGGGCACCATGTGCTCGGGCAACCGCTGCTGGAGGAAGGCGCGCACGCCGGCCGTATCCGCTGCCGTGTCCGCGTGCGGGATGACGTAGGCGGCCAGCCGCTGGTCCCCAGGGACGTCTTCGCGCACGATGACGACTGCGTCCCGCACGGACGCGTGCTGGCGAAGGGTGGCTTCGATTTCGCCCAGCTCGATGCGATAGCCGCGCAGCTTCACCTGTCCATCACGGCGTCCGAGGAACGCCAGCTTGCCGTCCGGCAGGAAGCGGGCCTGGTCCCCCGTGCGGTAGAGGCGCTGTCCCGGACCCTGACCGAACGGGTCCGGCACGAAGCGCTCGGCCGTGAGGGCGGGGCGGCCCAGGTAGCCGCGCGCCACGCCGGTGCCTCCGATGTAGAGCTCGCCCGAGACACCCACGGGCACTGGCTGCATGCGCGCGTCCAGGACGTAGAGCGCCGTGTTGGCGATGGGCCGGCCGATGGGGACGATGCCGTCGGGCAACTCACCCGCGCTGACGTCATGGGTGGAGCAGCCGACCACCGTCTCCGTGGGGCCGTACTCGTTGATGAGCCGGACCTGGGGCGCGTGCTTCCGCCAGAATGCGACGGTGGAGGGCGGCAAGGCCTCGCCACCCACGACGAAGGTGCCAGTCAGCTTCGACAGTGCCTCCGGCGTCATCAGCCCGGACAGCACCTGGAGGTGCGCCGGCGTGAGCTTGACCAGGTCATGCCCTCTCGGCTGCTGGAGCGCGAGCGCGAGTGCTTCCACCTCCCGTCCTGACGGCACCAGGTGAACGGCTCCCCCCGCGAGCAGCGGCGTGAGGAGGCTGGTGATGGTGGCGTCGAACGCGATGGACGTGTGGACCAGCGAGCCCTGGCCCGGCTTCACCGCGTAGGCGTTCTGGGCCCACGTCAGGTAGTTGAGCAGCCCTCGCTGCGTGAGCAACGTGCCCTTGGGCAGACCCGTGGAGCCCGAGGTGTAGATGACGTATGCCAGGGAGTCCCCAGAGGCGGTCGAAGCCGGTGCCTCCGTCGGCAACGTCGCCAGCCGGACCGCTTCCTGCTCGACCAGGAACCGAGGAACGCTGATGCCCGTGAACGTTGCCTCTTGCGTCTTCGTGGTGAGCAGCACCACAGCGCGCGAATCGGACAGCATGTAGGCCAGGCGCTCGGCGGGGTAGCTCGGGTCCAGCGGCAGGTAGGCCGCGCCGGCCTTGAGCGTTGCCAGGAGGCTGGTGACCAGCTCGACGGAGCGGTCCAGGCCGAGCGCCACCACGCGCTCCGGGCTCGCGCCCAGCGACAGCAGATGATGCGCGAGCTGGTTGGCACGCGTGTCCAGCTCCCGGTACGTCAGCGTCCGTTCTCCATCGACCACGGCGAGCGCATCCGGCGTGGCGGCGGCGCGAGCCTCGAAGTGGGAGAGGAACGTGGGCTCCGTGGGCAGCGCGGCGGCGGTGTCGTTCCACTCCACCAGCATCCGGCGCTGCACGTCGGCGGGCAGCGGGCTGGAGGTGTGGTGCGGGGCTTCGGCCTCGAAGGCCAGCGCGTGGAGGACGCGCGCGAAGCACGCGCCAATCTGCTCCACCTGGGCGTGGTCCAGCTCGACGGCGTTGTAGTCCAGCTCCAGCGTGAGCTCCTGCGTGTGAGGCTCGGTCTGGAAGTGGACGGCGAGGGTGACGTTGGTGCCCTCGGAGCGGAGGGTGCTCAGCGCCTCCAGCTCCGCGAGCGTGCCCGCGATGTCGTGGAGGACGTGGAAGTGCATGTAGTTGAACATGACTTCGTAGAGCGTCTCGCGGCCCCACTGCCGCTGAATCTCCGCCATGGGGTAACGGCGGTACGGGTAGAGCGCGCGCTCCGCGTCGAAGGCTGCGCGGACCAGCGACAGCCAACTGCCCGGGGCCAGCTTCAGGCGGAAGGGCACCGTGTTGAGGAAGATACCGCGCAGCTTCGAGCCATCGCCTTCCTCGGGGCGGCTGTTGACGCCCGTGCCGGTGATGACGTCCTCCTGGCCGCTCAGCACGCTCATCACCTTGAGGTGCGACGCGAGCAGGATGCTCTTGAAGGGCACGCCCGCGGTTCGCGTCAGGGCGTTCAGGCCCTCGCTCACTTCGGGGGAGATGGGCACCTTCACCGTGGCGATGCGCGGCTCACCCTCCGCCAGTGGACGGCGCCAGCGCGGCACGCGCATGACCTGTCCGTCCTCCAGCAGCTCGCGCCAGTAGCGTTGGTGGTCCTCGGACGCGAGGGCCTGCCGCTCCATGGCCACGAAGTCGCGGTAGGTGATGCTCAGTGGCTCGAAGCGCGGCGGCTCCTGGTGGTTCACCAGCGCGTAGTAGTGGTTGAACATCTCCACCAACGTGGAGTGGAGGCTCCAGCCGTCGATGATGGCGTGGCACTCCGTGAGCGTGAACTGAAAGTCCCGTTCACCACGGATGTGGATGAAGAAGCGCAGCAGCGGAGGGCACGCGAGGTCGAAGTGTTGCTGCTTTTCGTCCTCCAGCAGCTTGCGGATCTCGGCGTCCTGCGCCTCGGTGGACAGGTGGCGGACGTCGGTGACCTCGACGGAGAGCTGGGCCTCGCGGTGCACCAACTGCAACGGCTCGCTGTAAGACGTCATGTCGAACGCCGTCCGCAGCACGGGCTGCCGTGCCGTCACCACCTGCACGGCTTCCATGAAGCGCGCGGCGTCAAACGGCGCCTTCAGGCGCAGATGGAAGCTGTCCGTGTTGTGGTAGATGTTCGAGGTGGGCGCCAGCTCCATGTGGAAGAGCATTCCGGCCTGGATGCGGGCCAGCGGGTAGGCGTCCTCCACGCTTTCAGGCACCTTCGCCCGGTCCTCGGCGGAGATGAGGCTGAAGGGCTCGGTGCGCGGGAAGACCTCACGCGCGGGCTCCGCCTTCGCGGCGGCCTCCGCCAGCTCTGCCACCGTCTGGTGCTGGAAGAGCTGCTGCAACGAGAAGCGGATGTCCTGCTTCTGCGCCAGCGTGAGCACCTGGATGCTCAGGATGGAGTCGCCTCCCAGCGCGAAGAAGTTGTCATGGATGCCCACGCGCGGGACTTCCAGCACCTGCGCCCAGATGGCGCAGAGGGCTTCCTCCGCCTTCGTCCGGGGCGCGACGTACGGGTTGGCCAGGTCCGCGCGGGCGCCCTCGGGCTCCGGCAGGGCCTTGCGGTCCACCTTGCCGTTCGCCGTGAGCGGGAAGCGCTCCATCATCACGAAGGCGCTGGGGACCATGTAGTCCGGCAGCTTGCCGAGTAGATGCTGGCGCAGCTCGTTGACGCTGGGCGGAGGCTGTTCGGACGACGCGACGTAGGCCACCAGGGACTTGTTCCCGGGCGTGCTCTCACGCACGCGCACCAGCGCCTCACGCACCGCCGGGTGCAGGCTGAGCACCGTCTGGATTTCGCCCAGCTCGATGCGGAAGCCGCGAATCTTCACCTGGTGGTCGATGCGGCCCAGGTACTCGAGCTGCCCGTCCGCGGTGAAGCGCGCCAGGTCGCCCGTGCGGTAGAGCCGGGCACCGGGCTCGCGGCTGAACGGGTGGGGGACGAAGCGCTCCGCCGTGAGCTGCGGCCGGCCCAGGTAGCCACGCGCGAGGCCCGCGCCACCGACGAAGATTTCACCCGCCACGCCAATGGGCGCCGGCTCCAGCCGCGCGTCCAGCACATAGAGCTGGAGGTCGGGAATCGCGACGCCAATGGGGCTCTGCTGCGTGCGCTCGGCCTCGGCGGCATCCATGGGACGGTAGGTGACGTGCACCGTCGTCTCGGTGATGCCGTACATGTTGATGAGCCGCGGCTGGGTGTCCCCGTGCTTGCGGAACCAGGGCACCAGCGTGGCTGGCTCCAGGGCCTCGCCGCCGAATACGATGTAGCGCAGCGACAGGGGCGGCGCCTCCGCGCCCAGGCGCTCCTCGGCCTGGATGAGCTGACGGAAGGCCGCGGGCGTCTGGTTCAGCACCGTGACGCGCTCATCGCTCAGCAAGCGGAAGAAGGCATCCGGCGAGCGCGAGATGAGGTAGGGCACCACCACCACCCGGCCGCCGTAGAGCAGGGCGCCCCAGAGCTCCCAGACGGAGAAGTCGAACGCGTACGAGTGGAACAGCGTCCACGCGTCGTTCTCGTTGAAGTGGAACCAGTGCTCCGTCGCCTCGAACAGGCGCATCACGTTGCCGTGCGGAAGCAGGGAGCCCTTGGGCAGGCCGGTGGAGCCCGAGGTGTAGATGACGTACGCAAGCTGCTCCCGCGTCGTCGCGAGTTCGGGCGCATGAGTGGGCTGCCGCGCCAGTTCCTCGGCGGCTTCATCCAGGATGAGCAGCGCCGCGCCCTCGGTGGGCAGCCGGTCGATGAGGGGCCGCTGCGTCACCACCAGCGACATCCGGCTGTCCGACACCATGAAGGCCAGACGGTCCGCGGGATAGGTCGGGTCGAGCGGCACGTAGGCGGCTCCCGCCTTCAGGATGCCGAGGATGCCCACCACCGTGGCCAGGGAGCGCTCCACGCAGAGGCCCACCAATCCCTCGGGCTGGACGCCGCGCGCGATCAGCGCATGGGCCAGTTGATTGGCCCGCCGGTCCAGCTCCGCGTAGGTGAGTCGCCCTCCATCGGCGACCACGGCGATGGCGTCAGGGCGCTGGCGCACCTGGGCCTCGAAGCGGCCGTGCAGGGTGTCCGTGCCCGGGAAGGACTTCAGCGTGGGCCAGACATCGAGGAACTGGTGCCGCTCGGGCGACGTGAGCAACGGCAGCGCGTCCAGGCACAGCTCCGCGTTGGCCGCGACGCCCGCGAGCAGCGTCTGGAAGTGCCCCGCGAAGCGCTCCATGGTCGCGCGGTCGAAGAGGTCCCTGTTGTACTCGACGAAGCCGCGCAGGCCGTCTGGGGTCTCCTGGAGGTCCAGCGTCACGTCGAACTTCGACGTCCCCGGTTGCAGGTCCAGTTGCTGGATGGTGACGCCGGGCAGGGCCAGCGCCTGGCCCGCCATGCCCTGGAAGTTGAACGCGGCCTGGAACAGCGGCGTGTAGGCCAGGTTGCGTGCGGGCTGCACCGCCTCCACCAGCTTCTCGAACGGGATGTCCTGGTGCGCATAGGCGCCCAGCGTCGCCTCCCGCACGCGCTGGAGCAGCTCGCGGAAGGACGGGTTGCCGGACAGGTCCGCGCGCAGCACCAGCGTGTTGACGAAGAAGCCGATGAGGCTCTCCGTCTGGACCCGGTTGCGGCTGTTCTGCGGCGCGCCGACCAGGATGTCCGTCTGGTGCGTGTAGCGTGACAGCAAGGCCTGGAACGCGGCCAGCACCGTCATGAAGAGGGTTGCGTTTTCGCGCTGGCCCACCTGCTGAAGCGCCTGCACCAGCGCGGTTGGCAGGTGCAGGGGCAGGGCGTCTCCGCGCTGCGTCTGGACGGCGGGGCGCGGACGGTCCGTGGGGAGCTGCAACACGGGGGCGCCCGCGAGCTGCTGCTTCCAGTACGCCACGTGCGCGTCGAGCGCGCCTTCTGTCGCCATCCACTCACGCTGCCACTCAGCGTAGTCCGCGTACTGGATGGGCAGCTCGGGCAGCTCCGGCTCTCGCTGGGCGACGAACGCGCCGTAGAGCTGCGTCATCTCGTGGATGAGGATGCCCAGCGACGCCCCGTCCGAGATGATGTGGTGCATCGTCAGCACCAGGACGTGGTCGGTGTCCGCCAGCCGCAGCAGCCGCGTGCGCAGCAACGGGCCCTTCATCAGGTCGAAGGGCTGGCGAATCTCCTCGGTGGCGAGCCGCCGTGCTTCCGCCTCGCGCCCGTCCCGCGGCAGTGACGACAGGTCGGTGACGGCGAAGGACGCGGTGCCTTCGGGAGCGACGACCTGAACCGGCTGGCCTTCTTCCTGCGCGAAGGTGGTGCGGAGCGATTCGTGCCGTTCCACCAGGACGTCGAAGGCGCGCTGGAGCGCGGCCGTGTCGAGCGTGCCGCCGAGCCGGACCGCGCCAGCGATGTGGTAGCTCGGGTTCTCCGGCTGCAACAGATGGAGGAACCACAGCCGCTGCTGCGCGAAGGAGACAGGGAAGACGAAGGATTCAGCGGTCATGTCTGGGGGAGAACCGGCTGGCGAAGATTTGAAGGCGAGGAACGGAGCAGCGGCGGAACGGGCCACGTCAGTCGTGGCGTGGACCCGGGGCGCTACTCCTTCTTCGAAGAAGTCGAGTCAGGGAGGTTCAGCTCGGCGCGCGTCGCGGCCTGGACGCGGCGGGCCTGCCGGGGCCGGGCCACCAGCGGCGGAGGCGCGGCGGGCGCACCGGGCTGCTGGAGTGTCTCCAGGTGCTTCGCCAAGGCGTCGAGCGTGGGGTGCTCGAAGAGGACGCGGAGTGACACGTCCATATTGCAGGACTCCTGGATGCGCGCCACCACCTGGACGGCCTTCATCGACTGGCCTCCCAGGTCGAAGAAGTTGTCTCGCGCGCCGACCTGCTCCACCGCGAGGACGTCGCGCCAGATGGCCGCGAGCTGGACTTCCGTGGGCGTGCGCGGCGCCTCGTAGGCCGCTGAGGCGCGCTGGTTCGCCGACGGCGCGGGGAGCGCTTTGCGGTCCAGCTTGCCGTTGGCCGTCCGGGGGAAGGACTCCAGCGTCACGAAGTGGCTCGGCAGCATGTACGCCGGCAGGTGAGAGGCCAGGTGCTGGCGGATCGTCAGCGCCTCGGGGGCGCGCTCGGTGCCGGGGCGCACGTAGGCGACCAGCTCCGCGTGGCCCGCCACGTCCCACAGCTTCACAGCGGCTTCCAGGACGCCAGGCACCTGCGCCAGCCGGGCTTCAATCTCTCCCAGCTCGATGCGATAGCCGCGCAGCTTCACCTGTCCATCGCCGCGGCCCAGGTACTCCAGCGTGCCGTCTGGCAGCGCGCGCACCAGGTCCCCCGTGGCGTAGAGCCGCCCGCCCGGTGCCTGTCCGAAGGGATCCGGCACGAAGCGCTCCGCCGTCAGGTCCGGACGGTGGAGGTAGCCCTGCGCCACGCCGTGCCCGCCGATGTACAGCGCGCCCGTCACGCCCAGGGGCACCGGCTGCATGGCCGCGTCCAGCACGTACACCTGCGTGTTGCCAATGGGGCGGCCCAGCGTGATGCGGCGTCCCGGCTCCAGGCGCGTGGTGGTGGACCAGATGGTCGTCTCCGTGGGGCCGTACATGTTCCACAGGGACGCGCCGCGCGAGCACAGCGGCTCGACGAGTTCGGAGGGAATCGCCTCTCCACCGCAGAGGAGCTTCAGCGTGGGGCTGCCTTTCCACCCCAGCGTCAGCAACATCCGCCACGTGGAAGGCGTTGCCTGCATCACCGTGGCGCCACTCTCCACCAGCGCCCGCATCAGCCGGGTGCCATCCACGGCCGTCTCGCTACTGGCGATGACGACGTTTCCGCCCACGCTCAGGGGCAGGAACAGCTCCAGCACGGAGATGTCGAAGGCCACCGTCGTCACGGCGAACAGCGTGTCCTGGTCGGTCATCCCAGGCGCCCGCTGCATGGACGCCATGAAGTTGACGACCGCGGCGTGCGGTACGGCCACGCCCTTCGGGCGACCCGTGGAGCCGGACGTGTAGAGCACGTAGGCCAGGTTCGTGCCCGCGATCGTCACCTGGGGCGGCGTCGTGGGGGCGCCGGAGGCCTCGGCCAGCACCATGCGCTTGCCGCGATAGGCAGGGACCTGTGCGGCCAGCTCCGGCTCCGTCAGTAGCAGTGAGACGCCGCTGTCATCCAGGATGTGCGCCAGCCGGTCCGGCGGATAAAGCGGGTCCAGCGGGACATACGCCGCGCCCGCCTTCAGGATGCCGAGCAACCCCACGAGCAGCTCCACCGAGCGCTCCAGGAAGATGCCCACGCGGTGCCCCGGCTCCACGCCGAGCTGGCGCAGGTGGTTCGCCAGCCGGTTCGCCTCTTCATCCAGCTCTCGGTAGGTCAGGGCGCGCGACTCGAAGCGCACGGCGGTGGCGTCCGGACGGCGCGCGGCCTGCCGTTCGAAGAGGCCGTGGAGGCTGTCGGGCAGGGGAAGGTCGAGCGCGGTGTCGTTCCACTCCCGCAGCAGTCGCAGGCGCTCGGGCCCGGTCAGCAGGGGCAGGTCCCTCACAGACCGGGTGGGGTTCTCCGCGATGGCCGCGAGCAGCGTGAGGAGGTGGCCGGACATCCGCTCGACGGTCGCCGCATCGAACAGGTCGGTGTTGTAGTTCAGCTCGCTGACCAGCCCCTGCGCCGTCTCTGCCATCGACAGGGAGAGGTCGAATTGCGTGGTGCCGCTCTCGAACTCCAACTGCTCCAGCGTGAGGCCGGACAGCGAGAGGACCTCGGACGGCGTGTTCTGGAGCGTGAACAGCACCTGGAACAGCGGGGAGTAGCTCGGGTCACGCGCGGGCTGGAGTGCTTCGACCAACTGCTCGAAGGGCAGCGTCTGATGCGCATAGGCGCTCAGCGTGTCCTGACGCACGCGGGTCAGCAGCTCGGAGAACGGACGCGCGCCGTCCACCTGGAGCCGCAGCGGCAGTGAGTTGACGAAGAGGCCGATGAGGGGCTCCGTCTGGTGCACCCGGTTGGCAATGGGCGTGCCGATGACGAGGTCCTCCTGCCGGCTGCCGCGGGACAGGAGCACGCCGAACGCGGACAGCAGCGTCATGAACAGCGTGGCCTCTGCCTCGCGGCTCCGCTGCTTGAGCCGGGCGGTCAGCTCCGCCGGCACGGTGAAGCGATGGGTCGCACCGTGGAAGCGCTGGTTCGCGGGGCGCGGCCGGTCGGTGGGCAGCTCCAGCAGCGCAGGGGCGCCGGCCAGGTGGTCGCGCCACCAGGAGAGGTGCGGCTGGAGGTCGCCACGGGTGGCGCGCTCCTGCTGCCAGCGCGCGAAGTCACCGTACTGTAGGGTGGGTTCGGGAAGCGGAGAGGGCTCGCCCGTGCTGAACGCGCGGTAGAGCGCCGCCAGTTCGCGGATGAGGACGCCCAGGGACCAACCGTCGCAGGCGACGTGATGGAGCGTGAGCAGCAGCACGTGTTCGCGTGGGTCCAACCGCAGCAGCGACAACCGCAGGGGCAGGTCTCGTGACAGGTCGAAGGGCCGGCTGGCCTCCTCCGTCGCCCACCGCCGGACCTCGGCCTGACGCGCGTCGGCGGGGAGGTGCTGGAGGTCCACCTCGGGCATCGTCACGGAGGCGGGCGGCAAGACGCGCTGGAAGGGCTTGCCCTGATGCTGCCCATAGCTCGTGCGAAGCACTTCGTGACGGCGGACGATTTCGTCCAGGCTCCGCTGAAGCGCGGCGATGTCCAGGGCGCCTTCGAGCCGCAGCGACGCGGGCATGTTGTACGCGCCGCTGGGCCCTTGGAACTGCTCCAGGAACCACATGCGCTGCTGGCCGGATGACAGCGGCAGCGCTCCGTCGCGAGGGCCGGCGGGGATGAGCTCCGCGGCGCTCTGGAGTGACTGGCCCACCTGCTGGAGGAAGGAGACCAGCTCCTCCTTGCGGGACTTCATCTCTCCGAGCAGGTCGGGTGTCATCACACCCGGCGGGGCGTTGAAGCGCAGGCGCTCGCCTTCCATCCACAGCCGTACGTCGTGCTGGCGCAGCCGGGTCAACAGTCCGTCGATCGTGTTCACAGCTCCCCCTCTTCACGGCTCGCGCCGCTGACGCTGGTGTCCTCGGCTGTACGTGACGCCCACAGGATGGTGTCCACGTGCTCCGCGAGCCCGGCGATGGTCGTCTGCTTGAAGAGCCGCTCCAGCGGCAGCTCCACCTTGAGCGCGTCCCGCAGTCGCGAGGCCACCTGCGTGGCCAGCAGCGAGTCACCGCCCAGTTCGAAGAAGTCGTCGTGGATACCCACGCGAGGCAGGCGCAGGGCCTTCATCCACACCTCCGCCAGCGTCTGCTCGGTGGGCGTGCGCGGTGCGACGAAGGGCCGCGTGGGCGCGCTGGCCTCCGGGTCGGGCGCGGGCAGCGCCTTGCGGTCCAGCTTCCCGCTGGCCGTCAGAGGCATGGCCTCCATGAGGACGAAGAAGGCGGGGACCATGTAGTCCGGCAGCTTCTCCAGCAGGAACTGGCGGAGCGCGGCGGGTGTCACGCTGCCCTGCGCGGAGGGCACCACGTAGGCCACCAGCCGCTTGTCATGTCCGGCCAGCGCGCCCGGCTCCTCGCGGACCGTGACGACCACTTCCTGGACGTGCTCGTGCGCGCTCAGCGCGGACTCGATTTCTCCCAGCTCGATTCGGAAGCCGCGCACCTTCACCTGGTGGTCGCTGCGTCCCAGGAACTCGAGCGTGGCGTCAGGCCGGTAGCGGACCAGGTCTCCGGTTCGGTAGAGGCGCGCCGCCGGGTCGTCGCTGAACGGATCCGGGACGAAGCGCTGCGCGGTGAGCTCCGGGCGGTTGAGGTAACCCGCCGCGACCAGCGGTCCGCCGATGTGCAGCTCGCCCGCCACACCGATGGGCACGGGCGCGCCATGCCGGTCCAGCACATAGCAGGGGCGGTTCGACAGCGGCTGGCCGATGGGGACGCGCGTGGCGCTCCAGCCCTTGGGGATGTCAAAGGTGGTCGCGGTGATGAGCGTCTCAGTGGGGCCGTAGGCATTGAGCGTGCGCACGTTGCCCAGCGGGCCGTGCTGCCACAGCTCCAGCACCTTGGGCAGCACGGTGTCGCCGCCGATGATGACCAGCCGCAAGTCATGGGCACCGATCGTTGGCGGCGATTCGGCCCAGCTCTGCGTGAGCTGCTGCCAGTACGCCGTGGGGAAGTTCATCACTGACAGCCGCTGTTCGACGACGCGGCGGGCCAGCTCCTCGGGCGTCCAGACCTGGTTGCCGCGCAGGACCACCGTGGCGCCTGTCATGAACGTCGGGAGAATCTGCTCCAGGGACGCGTCGAAGTTGAACGAGGCGAACTGCAGCACGCGGTCGCGCTCGGTCAGCTCGAAGTGGAGCTGCATGTCCTGGAAGTGCACCGCCATCTGGCCGTGGCTGATGACGACGCCCTTGGGCTCACCCGTGGAGCCGGAGGTGTAGATGACGTAGGCGGGGGACGTGGCCGTCGCGGAGTTGGGCGGGTTCTCCGTGGGGCGAGACGCCAGCGTGACGGCGTCCGTGTCCAGGTGGACGACCTTCGCGGTGTGCGAGGGCAGCCGCTCCGCGAGGGACTGCTTCGTCACCAGCACGGCCGCGCGTGCGTCGTCCAGCAGGAAGCGCAGCCGCTCCACGGGGTGCGTGGGGTCCAGCGGAACGTAGGCGCCACCGGCCTTGAGGATGGCCAGCAGCGTCACCAGCATCTCCGGCGAGCGATCGATGAAGGCGCCCACCAGCACGCCCGGTCCGACACCCAGGCCGCGCAGGTGGTGCGCGAGCTGGTTCGCGCGCCGGTTGAAGTCGGCGTAGGTGATGCACTGGCCGTCCAGCTCCACCGCGTGCACGCCGGGCCTCGCGGCGGCCTGCTGTTCGATGAACTGGTGCGTGAGGAGGTCCTCCCGGTAGCCCACCTGGTTCTGGTTCCACGCCACCAGGACCTTGCGGCGCTCGGTCGGGGTGAGCATCGGCAGGTCGGCGACGCGCGCTTCCGGCTGCTTGAGCGTTCCTGACAGCAGCGTGCGGAAGCCCTTCGCCCAGCGGGCCAGCGTCGCCGCTTCGAACAGGTCGGTGTTGTAGTCGAAGTCGAGGACGAGTCCGTCCTCGGCGTCGATGACGTTCAGGCTCAGGTCGAAGGCGGCGTAGCGCACGGGCTGCGGGACGAAGTGTGTCCGAAGGCCGTCCATCTGGAGGTTGCCCAGGGGGCGCTCCAGGTTGAACGTGACGCTGACGAGCGGGGTGTGGCTCGTGCTGCGCGGCAGTCCCAGGCGCTTGATGAGCAGGGCGAAGGGATAGTCCTGGTGCTCATACGCCTCCCAGAGCACTTGCTTGAGGCCCTGGACGTATTCGGAGAACGTCTGCTCACCCTGAACGTGGCTGGCGATGGGCAGCAGGTGCGAGCAGTAGCCCACCAGCCCCTCGCTGCCCTCCATTCCCCGGCCCGCGGTGGGGATGCCCACCAGGACGTCATCCTGGCCCGTCATGCGGTGGAGGAACGTGGTGTAGACGGAGAGCAGCAGCATGAAGAGCGTGGACTGCTGTTGCGCCGCCGCCTCCCGCAGGGACTGGGTGGTGGCGCGGTCCAGTCGCAGCGTCTGCCGGGCACCCCGATAGCTGCGGTGTGCGGGGCGGCCATGGTCGATGGGCAGCTCCAGCGCGGGCAGCGTCTCCACGCGCCGGCTCAGCCAGAAGCGCTCGTGGGCCGTCTGCTCCTTGGTTCCGGCCTGCTGCTGGAGCCACTGCACATACTCGCCCCATTGCATCGCGGGTGGAGGCGGGGTGCTCTTGCCTCCCCGGAGCTCGGTGTAGCGCGCGGCAATCTCGCGGACGATGACACCCAGCGACCAGCCGTCCACCGCGACGTGGTGCGCGGTGAGGACGAGGATGTGCTCCTGGGCACCCAGCTTCAGCAGGTTGACGCGGAAGGGCGCACCGCGGTGCAGGTCGAACGGCGTGTTGCTCTCCTGCTCGTACCAGGCGGAGAGGCGCTCGGCCTGCTCCAGCGCGGGCAGGGGGGAGAGGTCGTGCAACGTCAGGGAAAGCGACAGCGAAGCGGCCGCGGTCTGCTGCTCGCCGGACTCGTGGACGTGGATGCGCAGGGCTTCATGCCGGTCGACGACGTGCTGGATGGCGCGTTGGAGCACCTCGGGCTGGAGCACGCCTTCGAGCCGCAGGCTCATCGACAGGTTGTAGGAGATGGAGCCGCCGGGGCTCATCTGGGCGAGCACCCACAGTTGCCGCTGCGCCTCCGTCATCGGCAGCGTGCGCGCTTCCACGCGAGTGGGCTCGGGCGGTGTGGTGCGTGGCCAGAATCCGCCCGCGCGCATGTCCGCCACCGTCTCGGTGACGGCGCGGACAATGGTGTCGAGGTCCTCGTCGGAGTGCGCGGTGGAGAGCATGCACGTGCGCCCCTCCCAGATGTAGATGCCGCGATGGATGAGGTGGCAGAAGAACAGGTCCATCTCCAGCGACTGGTACAGGTAGCTGGTGTTGCCAGCGGCGGAGAAGCGCAGCACCGAGCCGCCGTGGACCGCCTCGATGGGCGCCTGCTCGCGCTGGAAGATGTCGTTGAGGCGAGCGACCAGCCCCGCGGCGCGGCGGCTCAGATTCTCCTGGAGCGCGGGCCCCTGGGCCTTGAGGTGGCTCAGCGTGGCCACCGTGGTCGCCATGGTCAGCGGGTGCTTGCAGAACGTGCCTGCGGAGAAGGTCGTCTCGACAGCGGGGTAGGACGCGTCGCCGTAGTTCCAGTCGCCTCCGTCGATGCGGTCCACGAATCCGCCGCGGTCCGCGACGGCGCCAATGGCCATGCCGCCACCGAGCACCTTGCCGTAGGTGACCAGGTCCGCCTCGATGCCGTACCACGCCTGAGCACCCCCTGGATGGAGCCGGAAGCCGGTGATGACCTCGTCGAAGATGAGGGGCACGCCTGCTTCACGCGTCATCGTCCGCAGCGCCTGGAGGAAGGCCCGTGGCTGGAGATTGGGACGGCGGCTCTGCACGGGTTCGACGAGGACGCCCGCCAGCTCGTGAAGGTGCTCGCGGATGAGCTCCAGCGTGCGGTCCTCGCCGTAGGGCAGCACGAGGACGTCCTCGACGACCTTGGGAGACACGCCCGCCGCCATGGGCAGCGACTGGGGCTCGCCGTTGACCATGCGGCCCACCACCAGCGTGCCGTCGGAGTGGCCGTGGTAGGAGCCGGTGAACATCACGATTTTCGTGCGACCTGTCGCGGCGCGCGCCAGCCGGAGCGCCGTCATCACCGCCTCCGTGCCGGAGTTGCAGAAGGTGACGCGCTTCATGCCGGTCAGCTCGCAGAGCAGCTCCGCGGCTTGCCCGCCCAGGTCCGACTGGGGGCCCAACTCCATGCCCTCCGCCAGACGTTGTTGCAGCGCCTCCATGATGAAGGGCGGGTTGTGACCGAACAGGTGCACCCCGAAGCCCATGGAGAAGTCGATGTACTCGTTGCCGTCCGCGTCCCAGACCCGCGAGCCCTTCGAACGCACGCTGACGATGGGGTAGCAGACCTCCTTCAGCTCGGCGCGGAAGTTCATCAGCCACCGCACGTCGCTCCACTTCGAGCGGTAGCGGACGGCTGCTTCCTTCGAGCGCTTCGTGCGCGCGGTGTACTTCGCGATGAGCGCGTCCAGATGACGCTGCTGTACCGCGGGGAGCTCGCGCTCGGGCGTGCCGGACCTGGGCCCCGCGCCAAAGGGTGACGCGCCTCCAGCCTTCGCGGTGTTCGTGGGCACGGTCTTGGGGGCGGGGGCTTCCTGCGCCGCGACGGGAAGCTGCATCGTCGCTGCGGGACGTCCGCCCAGGAGCGCGAGCTGCTGCGCCATGAGCTGCAACTGCTGCTGGATGAGCTGCTCGACGGCGCTTCCCGGAGGTGCGGAGAGCGTGTTCACGGCGGCGGGAGGCGCGCTCATGGGGAGCGGCGCGGGAACGCTCGTCGCGGCTGGCGCGGAGTTCAGCACGAAGCTCGCGGGCAGCGTCTGGTCGAGGTGGCTCGCCAGGGCGTCCAGCGTCGTCAGCTCCTCGAAGAGCTGACGGATGGCCAGCTTTACGCCGAAGCGCTTCTCCACGTTGCGGATGGCGTCCAGCAACACGAGGGAGTCGGCGCCCATCTCCAGGAAGGACATGCGCGGGTCGAGCTTCTCGGGAGGGGCCTGGAGCAGCAAGGCGACGACCGCGCGGAGATCCGTGAGGATGCGCTCCTTGCGTGACACGACGGGCGCTGCGGCAGAGGTCTGGGTCATCATCGTCGGCCTGTGGGCAGGGGAGGGGAGCGCGGAGTCCAGCAAGTACCTCTGGCGCTCGAAGGGATAGGTGGGCAGTGGGACACGCCGTCGCGGACGGTCAACGTCCACTGCGCTCCATGGGACGGCGACGCCGCGCGTGTGCAACGCACCGAGGCTGTCGAGCAGTGTCCCCCAGGCATCCTGCTGACGCCGCAGGCTGGGGAGCCATAGGCTCGCGCTCTCGGGAACGCAGCGCTTCGCCATGCCGAGCAGCGTGTCGTGCGGGCCCAGCTCGATGAACAGCGCGGGGCCCGCCTGCGTCAGCGTCTGGAGGCTCTTGAAGAACTGGACAGGCGCGCGCGCGTGCCGTCGCCAGTAGGCGGCGTCGGGAGCCTGGGACATGCGCTCGCCCGTGACATTCGAGATGAGCGGGAGTCGCGGCGCGTGGGCGGGCAGGACGCGGGCTACCTGCTCGAAGCCATCGAGCATCGGCTCCAGCAGCGGCGAGTGGAACGCGTGGGAGACGGTGAGGGGGCGCGACTCGACACCTTGCGCCTGTAGCGCCGCGGTGATGCGCTGGACCGCTTCACGCTCACCGGAGATGACGACGTGCCTGGGCCCGTTGATGGCGGCGACGTCCACCAGGGACTCGCCCTCCAGCGCCATGCGCACCGTGCCTTCATCCGTCAGGACCGCCGCCATGGCGCCGTTCTGGGGCAGTGCCTGGATGAGACGGCTGCGCGTGGCCAGCAGGGCCAGCGCCTCCTCCAGCCCGAGCGCGCCCGCCGTGTGCGCGGCCGTGAATTCGCCCACGCTGTGGCCCATGACGGCGTCGGGCACCACGCCCCACGAACGCCACAGCTCCGTCAGGGCATGGCCCAGCGCGAACAGAGCCGGCTGGGTGTAGCGCGTCTGGTGGATGAGCTGAGCGGTGGCGTCCGTCGTCGGAAACAGCACCGACAGCAGCGGGACATCCAGGTGTGGACGGAGAAGCGCGTCGCAGCGCTCCAGGGCTTCACGGAAGACGGGGGCGCTGTCGAACAGTTGTCGGCCCATGCCGGGGTACTGGGTGCCCTGGCCGGGATACAGGAAGACGATTCGCGGCGCGGCGCCACGCTGCACCTCGCCCTGATGCAGCCTGGGAACGGCGTGCCCTTGGGCGAAGGACTCGAGCCGCGACGCCATCTCCGCATGGGAGTTCGCGGTGAGCGCGAGCCGATGCGGCCACGCATTGCGGCCGGTGTTCGCGGTGAAGCAGACATCCGCCAGCGCGGGGGCGTCCGGCCGTAGCAGGTGCTCCTGGTACTGCCGGGCCATGTTCCGCAGGGCCGCATCGCTCCGGGCCGACAGCGTCAGGACGTGGCTGTCACGCTCGGGGAGGCGAGGTGCATCCGCGGGGCGCGGCGGAGGCTCGCTCAGGATGACGTGGGCGTTGGTTCCACCGAAGCCGAACGCGCTGACTCCCGCGACACGCGCGCCGGGCGCTTGGGGCCAAGGCTCCCGGCGGGTTGGAATCGGGAATCGGGACGCATCCAAGGCGATGTGCGGGTTGAGTGCGCGCAGGTGGACCTGCGGCGGAATCTCGCCGTGGCCCAGGGCCAGCACCGTCTTCATCAGCCCCGCGATGCCTGCCGCCGCTTCCAGGTGGCCGATGTTGCTCTTCGCCGAGCCGATGAAGCAGCGCTGCTCCGCCGTCCTCCCTGGAGACAGCACGGCGCTCAGTGCCGCCAGTTCAATCGGGTCGCCCAGCGGCGTCCCCGTGCCGTGGGCTTCGATGTAGCCAATCTGTTCTGGCGACAGGCGGGCCTGACGCAGGGCTTGCTGGATGACGTCCTGCTGCGCGGCGCCGCTGGGCGCGGTGAGCCCGTTGCTGAGCCCGTCATGATTCACGGCCGAGCCGCGGATGACGGCTAGGATGGGCGCGCCCGAGGCCAGCGCATCGGACAGGCGCTGAAGGACGACGATGCCGCAGCCCTCCGAGCGCACGTAACCATCGGCCGACGCGTCGAACGTCTTGCAGCGTCCATCCGCCGCCATCATCCCCGCCTGCGAGAAGGCGATGGTGAGCTCGGGCGACAGGATGAGGTTGACGCCGCCCGCCATCGCCAGGTCGCACTCTCGGCCGCGGAGGCTCTGACAGGCCAGGTGCACCGCGACGAGCGACGATGAGCACGCGGTGTCCACGGCCATGCTCGGACCGCGCAAGCCCAACACGTACGACAGCCGGTTGGCCGCGATGCTGTGTGCGTTGCCCGTGCCCGCGTATGCATCCAACAAGGAGCGGTCGCCGAACTGTCGCTGCGCGTAGTCGCTGGTGCTGATGCCGACAAAGACGCCGGTGCGACTGCCCTGGAGTCCCTGCGGTGCCTGTCCCGCGCGCTCCAGCGCCTCCCACGCGACTTCCAGGAGCAGGCGCTGCTGCGGATCCATCCGCACGGCTTCGCGAGGCGAGATGCCGAAGAAGAGCGGGTCGAACGCGCCGACGTCTTCGAGGAAGCCGCCCCATCGCGTGTTCATCGTCGCGGGCGTGGACGCGTCCGGCGCGTAGAGGCTCGCCGCGTCCCAACGGTCCGCGGGGACTTCGGTGATGGCATCCCCGCCGCGCTGGAGCAGCGCCCAGAATGCCTCTGGCGTCGGGGCGCCCGGGAAGCGGCACCCCAGCGACACCACCGCGATGGCGTCGTCCTGCGCGGCCTCGGTGACGGGCGTCGCGGGCGCATGCGCCACGGGCTCGGTGCCACGGCCGAGCGCCTGGCTGAGCGCGTCGATGGTGGGGTGCTCCCACAGGATGGTGGGCGACACGTCGCGGCCCAGCCAGTCCGCCAACTCACCCGACAGGAACACCGCGTCCTTCGACGTCAGCCCGTAGCGAACGAAAGGTTCCTGGGGGTCGACCTCTTCGGGCGTGAGCTCGGCGGACTCGGCGACGTAGGCCCGAAGCCACGCCGCGATTTCATCGCGCGTGCGGTCTTCGGACACACCGGAGACCAGAGGGGAATCCACAGGGGCCTGCGAGACACCGGAAGATGACTTCATGGAAAATCACGGACCGACAGTGTAATCCTGCAGATCTGGATTATTATGAAATCGTTTTGAATCCGACTAGTCTTGACGGAGTTCCGAGGTAAATTTCTGGTGCCAGCGCTCCGGCAGGGGTTGGCGCTTTCCAAGTGGGGTCTCGGCGCCAGGAGTCCGGGCTGACTCACTGCTGTGACGACAGGTGCTTGCAGATGGCGTTCAGCGAGTTCGAGTGCTGGTCCGAATCAGGCCAGTTGGATTGCGTGGCGGTGTTCCGGCCCGCGGCGCTGGACGTCACCACCGCGGAGGAGGCGGCGGCGGTCGGCTTCATGCGGCCTGTCACTCGCAGTGAGGCGGAGGACGCCTTCGGCCGGCTGCGGGACGCGCTGACGCGCCTTGGTTGCCAGACGATTGACCTGTGGGAGTTGCTACCGGAGCGCGAGCGCGCGGTGAGCGACACCACGGTGAACCGGGTGTTTGTCCGCGATACCGCGGCGGTGCTCGGGCGTCAGCTCGTGACGGGCACGGCGGCCTTTCCGGTGCGGCTGGCGGAGTTCGACGTGGCGCACCGCGCGCTGTCGCAGCTCCAGCCGGAGCTGTCGAGCGACGAAGGCCCGACGTCCGCGCGCATCGAGTTCGGGGACGTCTTCGTGCTCGACGCGGAGCGGTTGCTGGTCAACGTGGGGCTGCGCAGCGACGCGCGGGCGCTTCAACCCTTCCTGGAGCTGGCGTGGCGTTCAGGCTTCCGCGAGGCCGCCGTCGTCCGCATCCCGGAGAGCCTGGGCATCATCCACCTGGATCTGGCCTTCAACGTGCTTGGGCCGCGGGCGGTGGTGGCGCGGGCCTTTCTGCGCCACACGCCCATCCAGGTGTTCACACAGGGCGTGGCGCCGCACTGGGAGCCCTTTGACGGCTACTTCGCCCAGCGGGGCCGCCGCGTCATCCCCTTCGAGCCGAAAGGGGAGAGCGGCTTCATGTCGAACTTCATCTACGTGGGGCCCGACCTGATTCTCGCCTCGGAGAGCGCCTCGGTGGGCCTTCGTCCTCTGGCGAAGGAGGCCGGCATCGAGGTGGCGAGCGTCGACATCGAGGCGCTGGAGCGGGGCAACGGCAGCGTTCGGTGCCTCACGATGCCCCTGCGCCGGCGCGCGGTGTAGCGAAGGACCGCCGGCGATTCGCGCTCAGGAAGGGCGGTTCACCGCGGGCGGGTGGGGCATGTCGCCTTCGCGCTCGTAGTAGAGGCTCGCGCAGCCCTGCTCGTAGACCACGAGCACCCTGTCACTTTCCTCCAGCAGGTCGGAGACCTTCTCCGTGGTCTTGCGGACGAGTACGTCGAACCTACCCGGGCGCTGTTTGTTTCCGGCCCGGACTGTCACGACTGGCATGCGGGGTTCAGCTCCTTGTGCCCCGCGGCGAGCGGTTCCGGGAGGACATCCCCGGCCTGGGCCCATCCGAAGGTAACAAAGGCGTGTCATAACCAAACGAACAGTCCGTTGACAAGCGGGCCGCGCCATGGCGGGAAGAGGCTCCCATGCTCCGCAAGCTCCCCGTTCTGCTGGTTGGTGTTCTTGGTCTGGCCTCTTCCGCGGGCGCGCAGGAGGCGCGGCGGCCTCCGGAGCACCGCTCTCCGACGCCCGCCTGGGCGCCTCGCGGCGTGCTTCTGGGTGTCAGCGCCCAGGATGGCCTGGTCGCTTCCCAGACGAAGGTGCAGTGGCAGCTCACCTTCTACCAGGACCGCAAGGACGCCTTCGCCTTGCTGCTGGAGGGCAGTCTGTCGTGGGGGCTCGCGTTCCCCGATGCCGAGGAGGGCAAGCCGCAGAACGCGGTGCGCTCATTCTACCAGCACAGCCCGCAGGTGGGTGTGGGCTACCGGAACCACCTGCCCGGCCAGGTGCACTGGGGTTTCCAGGTCACCGGCGGTCCCGTCTTCTACGGCGCTGACTTCGATGGTGGGCTGGAGAAGGACCGGCGCGTGGCGGGCCTCATCGAGGGCCGCGTCCACCTGGGTTACCAGTTCGGGGACGTCGCCGGTGGGCTCGCTGTGGGGTATGCCGAGGTATTTGGCTACAAGCGCCGCAGCCTTGGCCGCTTCTTCGTAGGTGGCCCGATGGTCGGGTTGTTCGTGGATTGGCGCTAGGCTTTGCGTAGAGTGCGGCCTGCGAGCACCCTGTTCGCACGCCGCGTATGCCCGAGCCGCTCAGCGCCCATGTGTCGCGATACCTCCGCAACCGAGAAGTCTTCGAGCGGAACCTGCCAGCCGCGCTGCTCGTCTTCACTCCAGCGACGGAGGAAGGCAGCGGCGGGGACGGGGAGGAGTACCGTCTGAAGACGGTGACGAACGCGGGGAACCCCACGCTGGGGGCCAGCGGGCCATTGGTGTTTCCCGTCGTGAAATCGCGGACGAACGCCTTCGGGCGGGGTATCACCGTGGGGCGGACGGGCAACAACGACGTGGTCCTGGACGACGGGAGCGTGTCCCGGTTCCACGCCTGGTTCAGCCGGGAGGAAGGCCATGCGGGCTTCCTGCTGACGGATGCCGGGTCCAAGAATGGCTCCTGGGCGGGGGGCGTCCGCCTCGTGCCCCGGAAGGCCGTTCCGGTGGCGGATGGAGCTCGGTTGCGCTTCGGCCAGGTGGAGGTCGGCTTCTACACGACCAGCGGCTTTCTGCGGATGCTGGCCGTGAGGATGGCTCCCTGAGCCTTGCCACGTCTTCGTGGGCCTGCGTAACGTGCGGAGTCGCCCTCTGTCACACACGGGAGTGTTCGCGGTGGCCTTGACCACAGAAGCTTTTGGACTGACCGACGTCGGCCGCAAGCGGCAGCACAACGAAGACGCGATGCTGGTGGATGCGGCACTCGGTCTCTACGTGGTGGCTGACGGCATGGGCGGTCACGCGGCCGGCGAGGTTGCGAGCAACCGGGCCACGGAGGTCGTCAAGCAGCACATCTCCGCCAACCGCCACCTGTTGAAGGACCTGGGCATCAACCCGACGCCGGACAGCCGCTCGGCGGCGGCGGCGCTCGTCGAGGTGGCCGTCCAGCGCGCGTGCGCGGACATCTACCGGACGGCGATGTCGGACGCGACCAAGCGCGGCATGGGCACGACCTTCGTGTGCCTCGCGGTGGGCGGCAACAAGGGCGTCATCGGCCATGTGGGTGACAGCCGTGTCTACCTGGTGCGGCATGGCCAGTGTCACCGGCTGACGGAGGACCACACGCTGGTCGCCGCGCAGCTCAAGGCCGGCACGATTACCAAGGACCAGGCCGCCAACTCGCAGTACCGCAACGTGATTACGCGCGCGGTGGGCATCCAGGAGTCCGTCCAGGTCGACACGCTCATCGTGGACCTGGTGCCTGGGGACATGTTCATCCTCTGCTCGGACGGCCTGCACGGCTATGTCGAGGACGAGGAGGTCCTTCCGCTCATCGCCGGCATCGCGCCCGCAGACCTGCCCAAGCGCTTCATCGACGTCGCCAACGAGCGCGGTGGCAAGGACAACATCACCGCGGTGGTGGTGAAGGTCGCGGGCGAAGGCTCCAGCGTCAGTGAGGAGTCGAGCGAAGCGCAGTCGCGCATGGAGGCGCTGCGCAAGATTCCGCTCTTCCGTCACCTCACCTACAAGGAGCAGACGGCGGTGCTGTCCATCGCGACCACCCGCACGTATCCCGCAGGGCGTGAAATCGTGGTGGAGGGGCAGCCGGGCGAGGAGCTCTTCGTCGTCATCCGGGGCCGGGTGGCCATCGAGAAGAACGGCGTGGAGATCGCCGAACTGCGCGCGGGTGGCCACTTCGGAGAGATGGGGCTCATCGACAACGCGCCGCGTTCAGCGACGGTGCGGGCGACGGAGCCCACGCGCACCATGGTCATCTCGCGGCCGGACCTGATGGGCCTGATGAAGCGCGAGTCCATCCTCGCGGTGAAGATGCTCTGGAGCTTCGTCCAGGTGCTCAGCGACCGGCTTCGCGCCACCAACTCGGAGCTCAGCGAGGCACGGCAGGAGCTGGCCGTGGCCCAGGCGATTGCTCCGTTCGCCGAGGAGTAGGAGGACGCGTCATGGCCCCTCGTCGACCGAAGCAACTCCGTCCGGAGTCCCAAGCACGTCAGACGCCCCAGGTACGTTCGCGCCGTTCCGTTGTCGGAGGGCGACGCATGGCGAGGGCGGTGGGCGGCGACGTGGTGGTGAAGTTCCTGGGCGAGGTGGTTGAGCTGCGCCATGAGCTGAGGGCGACGCAGGGGGACGTCGAAGGCATGGCGATGAGCATGGGGTCCATGCGCGCCGGTATGGCGACCATGCGGTCGAACATGGCGACCATGCAATCGAACATGGTGGCCATGCAGACGAACACGGTGGTCATGCAGACGAACATGGCGACCATGCAGTCGAACATGGTGGCCATGCAGACGAACATGGCGGCCATGCAGTCGAACATGGACTCCATGATGGGCAATATGGAGACGATGATGTCGACCGTGGAGTCCATGATCGTGGGGCTGCGTTCCGTGTCGGGACGCATGAGCCGGATGGAGGCCCACGCGGGCCGCATGGCCCAACTGCTGACTTCCATGGCGGATTCGACCCAGGAGCGTTTCGAGCGGGTCGAGAAGCGCCTGGATGACCTCGAAGACAAGCTGTAGGCGCGGCTCGCCCATGCGTTCGGGAAAGGACGCGTCCGGAATTTTCAGGGGGAATCGGCCGTTCCGCGCCCGGCCCCGGGCTAACGTCCGCGCCGTCTGCGCATGCGCAACTGGATTGTCATAGGCGTGATGGCGACCCTGCTCGCGGCAGGGGTGGTGTGGCTGTGGCCCGGCACGGAGACGGGGCCCGCCGCTCGCGACACGCACGCCTCCACTGGCAAGGCTCTGCCGGAGTTCGCCGCCGTGGACGTGGCCTCCGCGGGCGAGGGGCTGGCGCTCACGGGACGTGTGCTGGACGCCTCGGGTCGTCCCGTCGCGGGCGCGGAGGTGTTCCTGGCCGCCAGCGCGGAGCGGACGCTCCTGGGCGTTCATTGTGATGCGTGTGGCCAGGCGCTCCTGTCCTGCTCGGCGCGTGAGACGGCGCTGCACACGCTGGCGTTCTTCGAGCAACAGCAGGGCTTCCTGACGCCGCGGGCCACGGTCAGCACGGACGCGGAAGGGCGCTTCCGCTTCGAGCACCTGGCTGGCGTGTCCTTCTCCGTGTGGGCCCGCGCGCCAGGGCTGGGCGTCGCGCTCCGCGAGAGGGCCGCGCCTGGGGACCCGGTGGAGCTGTACCTGCCGCCGCTGCGCACCCTGGTGGGGCAGGTGGTGGACGAAGCCGGCCGGCCCTTGGCCGGGGCTCACGTGCACGGAATGTCGCGGCGGGCGCCGCTGCCCTTCGAGTCCACGAGCGGAGCGGATGGCCGCTTCACCCTGACGGGCCTGGGCGAAGGGCCTTTCTATGTGTTGGCCACGGCGGAGGGGTACCTGCCCGCGGTAGGGGCGCAGGTGGAGGCGGGGCCACAGCCCGTGCGCCTGAAGCTGACGCCCGCGCGCACCCTGGAGGTTCGCGTCACCCGAAACGGTTCCCCCTCGGCCGCGCTAGTACGGCTGCGCGCGGACCACCTGTCGCGGGAGCTGCGCACGGACGGCACTCCGGTGCGCTTCTCCGGCTTGTATCCGGACCAATTGGTGGTGACCGCGGAGGCCAAGGGCCTGGCGTCCGTGCCCCGCGTCTTGACGTTGGACGAGCGCGTCACCCAGGTGACGCTGGCGCTGGAGGAAGCGGGGAGCCTGCTCGTCACGGTGGTGGATGAAGATGGGCAGCCCGTGCCGCAACCGGAGCTGCTGTTGCGCATGCCGACGGGGGAGGTTGTCCGGCAGGAGCGCGGTGGCACCGGCGCGTTGGTGACGCTGGGCCCCCTGGCCGTGGGCAACTACGTGCTGACCGGGCAGGCCGAGGGCTTCCGTGATGCGCAGCTGCCCGCGAAGGTGACTTCAGGGGAGACGGCGCTCGAACTCGAGATGGAGCGCGCCACCGTCATCAGCGGGCAGGTGCTGGATGTCTATGGCCGGCCCGCGCCGGGCGTGTCCGTGTTGGTGCAGCCCACGGGCGCGTCGACGCTGGCGGACGCGGAAGGGCGCTTCAACGCGCAGGTGCCCACGCCGGGGCTCTACGAGCTTCATGCGCACCACTCGGAGTGGGGCGGTGGCCAGTTGAAGGTGACTGCGCCGGCCACCGACGTACAACTGGCGCTGGAGCCTCGCGCGTCGTTGGAAGTGACAGTCTCCGCCGAGGGCCGCCGCGTGGAAGGCGCGGACGTGGTGCTGTGGGTTGAGCAGCAAGGCATCTTCCGGAGTGACCGGCCGTCCGGCTCGGATGGCATGGTCCCGATGCGCGGGATGCCCGCGGGCACGTATTCGATGATGGCGTCCCATTCCGACTATCAGCCGTCGGATCGCCGGGAGGTGACGCTGACGGATGGGCAGACGCTGAAGCTGGAGGCGGAGCTGAAGCCCGGAGCGCCGCTCAATGGCGAGGTCGTGGACGGGCAGAACGCTCCGGTAGCGGGCGCCACGTTGGTGGTGGTGCCCCGTGGCGCGGAGCCCGTGCAGTCCGACGCGAGCGGCCGTTTCGAGTTCCGCGCGCTGCGGCCGGACCGGGGCTACCGCTTGGAGGTGAGGCACCCGGGCTATGATCAGGTCGAGCGCGCCGAGGGCAAGGCGGGTGGCCCTCCGGTGCGAGTGGTGCTCAGGAAGCGCGACGTCTATCGCGGGCGCGTCATGGGCGATGACGGTGAGCCGGTGCGCCGCTTTCGCGTGGACGAGCACGATGTGAATGCACCGGATGGCCGCTTCGAGCTGCCGTTGCCCACGGCGGGCGACCGCGTCATCGCGTCGGTGGATGCGGCGGGCTACGAGCCGCAGATGGTGGACCGCCCGGCCTCGCCTGACCTGGGAGACCTGGTGCTGGAGAAGCTGCCGGGTGTCTCGGGCCGCGTGGTCGACGAGGGCGGTGGGCCGGTGCCAGATGCCGTGGTGTCGTGCGACGTCTGTGACGACTCCGTGCTCTCCGGGCCGGACGGCACCTTCACGGTGGCCAGCCCACCCTATGTGACGCGTTACTCGCTCACGGCGCGCAAGGGGCGGCTGAGCGCCACCCAGTCGTTGGAGCGGGGCTCGCGGGGACCGGTGGAACTCAAGCTGCGGCAAGCCACGCGTTTGAGCGGCCGGGTGTACCGCCCGGACGGGAGCCCCGCGGCGGGCTTCGAGGTCGAGGCCGTCAACGCGGACCGCAGCGAACCGCTCACCATCGTCACCGGGCCGGATGGCGGCTACAGCGTGGAGATCTCCCCGGGCAACTACCGCTTCGCGCTGGGCGCGAACCGGGAGTTCTCTGGCGAGCCGGCGCTGGTGGTGCAGGTTGGCGGCTCGGAGATGTCGCTGGACCTGGGCCCGGCGCCGGGCACCGCGTCGCTGGCCGTCCAGGTGAAGCCGGAGCGGGGCCGGGCGCTGTGGGTCGTCGCGGGAGAGCTGGGGGCGGTGGGCAATCCTCCGGCGGTGGCGTTGATGCGCTCGCGCTGGGCGCAGCTCGTGTACCAGCCCCGGTCGGAGCAGGTCCGCCTGAGCGGCCTGCGGCCCGGGCGCTACACGCTGGTGTGGGGCAACTTCCACGTGGAGACCCCAGGCGGACCGGAGGTCCGCGTCGTGGATGTGCCTTCGAGCAGTGACGTCGTGATGATGGCCCACTGAGGCCCTGCCGGGACGGTTGCGAGCCCGCCTCCCCGCGCATTAGGAAGCCGCATGGACGTGACGACTCTGAAAGGCCGCCGGGTGGTCGTTGGCGTGGGTGGCGGCATCGCGGCGTACAAGGCCTGCGAGCTGGTGCGGGAACTGTCGCGTGCCGGCGCCGAGGTGCGGGTGGCCATGACGGAGTCCGCGCGCCAGTTTGTCACCCCGCTTACCTTCCAGGCGCTCAGCGGGCACCCTGTGCTCACGGACTATTTCGACCCTGCCCAGGAGGGGAACTTCGGCCACCTGGACCTTGCGCGGTGGGCCGAGGCGTTCGTCGTGGCGCCGGCCACCGCGGACCTGCTGGCCCGCATCCGCGCGGGCATGGGGAACGACGCCGTGACGACGTCGCTGCTCGCGTTCCGGGGGCCGGTGGTGCTGGCGCCGGCGATGAACGTGGCCATGTGGGATAATCCCTTGACGCAGGAGAACCTGGCAGCCCTGCTGGCCTATCCGCGCTTCTCGCGCGTGGGCCCGGGCGCGGGGATGCTGGCCTGTGGTGACGTGGGGGAGGGGCGGCTGGCGGACGTTCCAGCCATCGTCCAGGCGGTCGCGGCGCGTTTCGGCGCTGGCCCACTGGCGGGGAAGCGGGTGCTGCTGACGGCGGGCCCCACGCGCGAGTTCCTGGACCCGGTGCGGTTCATCTCCAATCCCTCCACGGGGAAGATGGGCATGGCGCTCGCGCACGCGGCCCGGACCCTGGGCGCCGAGGTGACGGTGGTGCTCGGTCCCGTGGGCACCGTGGAGCGCGGAGGCTTGGAGGTCGTGGACGTGGTGAGCGCGGACGACATGGCGCGCGAGGTGCTCTCACGGGTGGGCACGGTGGATGCGTTCATCGCCACGGCGGCGGTCAGCGACTGGCGTCCGGAGACGCGAGCGCCGCAGAAGGTGAAGAAGGGCGCTTCGACGTCGCCCGAGGCGCTGACGCTCGTGCGCACGCCGGACGTGCTCGCGGAGGCCTCCCGCCAGGTGGCGGGACAGCCAAAGCGGCCGGTGCTGGTGGGCTTCGCGGCGGAAACGGAGCGCGTGGTGGCGCACGCGCGCGAAAAACTGGAGCGCAAGGGGCTGGACGCGATTGTCGCCAACGACGTGACGGCCCCCGGCGCGGGCTTTGGAACGGACACCAACCGGGTGACAGTGCTCACGCGTTCGGGTGCGCAGCATGAATTCCAGGGCAGCAAGCGCGAGGTGGCGCAGGCCCTCATCGAGTTGCTGCTCGTGTCACCGTCCTAGCGGGGCTCCATCACCGCGAGGGTGACGGTGGTCTTCGACACGAGCCGGGGTGTGCCGCCGGAGACGGCGTGGACCTCGGACTCCGTGACGATGAGCCGGCGGCCGGCGCGCAGCACCCGGGCCTTGCACCGCAGTTCTTCACCGGACGCCGTCTGGAGCAGGTGGACGGTGAAGCTGGTGGACAACACCCGCTGACCCTTGCGGACCACGGAGAAGGCCGCCGCGCCCGCCGTATGGTCCGCCAGCGTCGCCTGGACACCCGCGTGGATGACGCCGTCCTGCTGCAGGTGTCGGGGCTGCACCACCAGCCGGGCCTCCACCTCGCCGGGGCGGATGGCCACGGGCTGGATGCCCAGGTCCATGACGAAGGCGGCCGATGTGAACAGGTCCTCCGTGTCCTGGCGGTAATCCGGGTTCTGGTGCTCCATGGCGGCTCCTCGCTGCGCGACACCGGGTTGGGGGCGGAAGATAGCGTGGGCCCGGGGCGTCTCCAGGGCGGATGGCTGGGGGCAGGGCGGGGTAGGACTCCAGGCGTGGGCCTGGAACAGCTCTGGTGGGAGGCGAACAGCCAGCTTGGGCGTCCGCTTCCTTGCGCATGGGCGCCACGTCCGATACCGATCCAGGACCGTGATTGATGACACGCCCGAGGCCTCGCAGGACCTGAGCGCCCTGCTGGACGATGTGCGCCGCCACCTCCTCTGGCAGGAGGAGGCCGCTGGCCGGGTGCTGATAATTGACGCCAAGGCGGCGCTCGAGCTCCAACGCTCGGCTCCCTCCTTACGCGCGCGCTTTGCCCGGACGCAGGGGGCTGCGGACGCTGCGCCTCCTGCCCAGGCGCCGCTGCCCCGGCCGCCGCTGGCGAGCCCGGCACCGGAGCACCGGTCCATTGGCACGGAGCGGCCGGGCCCGGCGGCTCCTGCTGGTGCAGCGGGACCGCTGGGAGTCGGTGCCGCAGCGCCGGCCCGGATGCCGCCCCCGTCCACGCCTCCCATGCGTCCGGGGGGCATGGCTCTCGGCGCCATTGAGGGCCAGCCTCCGGCGCCTCGGTCGCCGGTCACGGGAATGCGTGTGGATGCGCCGCCGCCCACGTCGCGGCCCGCTGGGGCGCTGCCTGGAGCGGCGAGCGGCGAGCGGCCGATGCTGGACGAGATTCGCCGGGAGCTGGGCGACTGCCAGCGCTGCAAGCTGTGCTCGACGCGCAAGAACCTCGTGTTCGGCTCGGGCAACCCCCGCGCGGAGCTGGTGTTCGTGGGCGAAGGCCCTGGGGAGAACGAGGACCTGCAGGGTGTGCCCTTCGTCGGCGCGGCCGGCGACCTGCTGACGAAGATGATTGGCGCGATGGGCTACCGCCGCGACGACGTCTACATCTGCAACGTCGTGAAGTGCCGGCCACCGGGGAACCGCAATCCGGAGCCGGAGGAGGTTGCCGCCTGCGAGCCTTTCCTGCGCGCGCAGTTGGCCGCCATCCAGCCCAAGGTGGTGGTGGCGCTGGGCAAGTTCGCGGCGCAGACGCTGCTGCGGGACAGCACGCCCATCACCCGCCTGCGTGGCAACTGGCGCACCTACGAGGGCATCCAGCTGATGCCCACCTTCCACCCGGCGTACCTACTTCGCAGCCCGGCGGAGAAGCGCAAGGCATGGGAGGACCTCCAGGCGGTGATGAAGGTGCTGGGGAAGCAACCCGGTTCGCGCGCGTAGCCGCGGGCCCGATGAAGGGAATGCACGGATGAATGGATTGCTGGAGTCGAGTGAGCTGCTGTCACCCGCGCTGGAGTCGAACCCGCTGGGGGACCCGGCTCGCCGCAAGCTCACCGTGTACCTGCCGCCGGGTTACGGCGCGGATGAGAGACGCTACCCCGTCGTCTACTTCCTGCATGCCTTCGGCAACAGCGGCGGCTCGTGGACGAACGCGTCGGGCTTCGCGCCCACCGTCCCCCAGCGCCTGGACGCGCTCGTCGAGTCGGGCGCGATTCCGCCCGTCATCGGCGTCTTCCCGGATGCCTGGACGTCGCTGGGTGGCAGCCAGTGGGTGAACAGCGACGCCATTGGCCGGTACCGCGACTACCTGACCAAGGACGTGGTGGGCTTCGTGGACCGCACCTACCGCACCCTGCCGAAGGCGGCCTCGCGCGCCGTGGTGGGGCACAGCTCCGGTGGCTACGGCGCGCTGGTGATGGGCCGCTACCACCCGGAACTGTTCTCCCACGTGGGCGCGCACGCGGCGGATTCCTACTTCGAATACTGCTACCTGCCGGACCTCCCGAAGGCCGCGGCGGCGCTGCTGAAGGCCGGCGGCGTGGAGGCGTGGCATGCCGAGTTCCGGGCGCGCGTGAGTGAGACGAAGATGCGCGGGGACGACTTCCCAGTGGTGAACGTCCTGGCGATGGCCGCCGCGTATTCTCCGAAGAAGGGCGAGCCGCTCAACGTGGAGCTGCCCTTCGACGCGAACACGGGCCGGCTGCGGCTCGACGTGTGGAACCGGTGGCTGGTGCACGACCCGGTGCGCTTCGTGCCCAAGTTCATGGACGCGTTCCGGAAGCTGAAGACGGTGTACCTGGACTGTGGGACGCGTGACGAGTTCAACATCCGCTGGGGCACGCGGATGCTCGCGGAGGACTTCAAGAACGCGGGCGTGGAGCGCGTCCACGAGGAGTTCGAGGACGGCCACTCCGGTGTGTCGTACCGCTTCGCGCGCTCGCTGTCCGTCCTGGTGCCGAACCTGGCGCAGGACTGACGCACGGGGCCAGGGCCTGTCGCGCGGTGGTCGGGATGCCCGCTGGGGGACGCCCCGGCCCACCGCGCGTGACGTGGCGCTGGCCTTTTCCCTGCCCGAGCGGGTAGACGCCTCCCTGGGTGCGCCCCGCCGTGGCGGGGCCGGGCGCCCGACAACCTTCAGGGAGACGGGAACATGAGCATCGACCTCTACGGGCTGTCTCGCGTCGTTGGCGAGAAGGGCGTGCTGCCCCAGCGCGCGAAGCAGTTGGATCCTTCGCTGCCGTGCCGCGAGTCCGAGCTGCTCATCGACGTGGAGAGCCTCAACATCGACGCCGCGTCCTTCAAGCAGATCAAGGGCGAGGTGGGCGGCGACGCGAAGCGCATTGGCGAGCGCATCCAGGAAATCGTCCGTGAGCGGGGGAAGATGCAGAACCCCGTGACGGGCTCGGGCGGCATGTTGATTGGCCGCGTGAAGGAGCTGGGCGCCAGGCACCCCGCTCGCGAGCTGCTCAAGGTGGGCGACCGCATCGCCACGCTGGTGAGCCTGACGCTGACGCCGCTGGTCATCGAAGAGGTGAAGGCGGTGCACGCGGACATCGACCGCGTGGACATCCGCGGACACGCGCTCCTGTTCGCCAGCGGCATCTACGCGAAGCTGCCCACGGACATGCCGGACACGTTGGCGCTCGCGGCGCTGGACGTGTGTGGCGCGCCCGCGCTGGTGGCCCGGCACGTGCGGCCTGGCATGACGGTGGCGGTGCTGGGCGCGGGCAAGAGCGGGGCGCTGTGTCTGGCGCAGGCGCGGCGCAACCTGGAGAGTCGGGGCAAGCTGCTGGCGCTCGACGTGTCGCAGGGCGCGCTGGACCTGCTGTCCGGCATTGGCCTGTGTGACGTGGCCCTGAAGGTGGACGCGACTCAGGGCGTGGACGTCATGGAAGCGGTGAGCCAGGCG
Organism: Myxococcus sp. AB036A; assembly: GCF_006547355.1. Taxonomy (NCBI): domain Bacteria; kingdom Pseudomonadati; phylum Myxococcota; class Myxococcia; order Myxococcales; family Myxococcaceae; genus Myxococcus; species Myxococcus sp. AB036A. The sequence continues at coordinate 62,720 of NZ_VHLC01000031.1, forward strand.
ACGGGCGGTCAGCTCTGCGACCTGGTGGTCAACTGCGCCAGCGTGGGCAACACGGAGATGGCCACCATCCTGTCGGTGAAGGACGGCGGCACGGCCATCTTCTTCTCCATGGCCACCAGCTTCACCGCGGCGGCCCTGGGCGCCGAGGGCGTGGGCAAGGATGTCACCATGGTGGTGGGCAACGGGTACGTGCCCGGCCACGCCGCGCTGACGCTGGACCTGCTGCGCACCGAGCCGGAGCTGCTCCAGCTCTTCGGCACGCGATACGTCTAGCAGTCGAGCCGTCTGGCCCGATGCCCAGCGGCGTCTTCGCCGGGATGGGGCCTCCTTGCCTCATCCCGGGCGGAGCAGCACCTTCGTGTCATCGCGCCGAGGCGGACGTCTCCGGCGCGGTGGGCGCCTGGGGCACGGGCGCGTTCGGCTCCTGCGTGCGTGCCCAGTCCTGGGCGCTGCGGCCGCTGCCATCGCGCACGTCAGGGGAGGCCCCCTGCTGCCGGAGTTGGTCCACCACCTCCTTGCGGCCGAACAGGGACGCGAACATCAGCGCCGTCTGCCCGAAGCGGTTGCTCTGGTCCACCGCGCAGGGCTGCTGATTGAGCAGTCCCACGATGTCCGCGTAGCCCTTGAAGGCCGCGCCCATGAGCGCGGTGTTGCCGTTGTTGTCGCCCGCGCACGCATCCGCACCGGCGGAGAGCAGGGCGCGCACCGTGTCCACATGCCCGTGGTACGCGGCGAGGATGAGCGGCGAGAAGCCGCGAGCATCTCGCGCCTCCACCGGCGTACCCGCCTGGACGAGCCCGGCGACGATGTCCGTCTCTCCGGCACGGGCGGCGGCCAGCAGGTAGCGCTCCGCCTCGCTCGTGGCCAGCAGACGCCCTTGCGGCGCGGGCGTGGCGCGCAGGGACATCCACGCGGCCGTCAACACGCCGGCACCCAGCATCAACAGGCCCAGCGTTCCCAAGAGCAGCTTGCGAATCATGTCGGACTCCAGAAGAGAGGGGACCTGCTCCCGCTGAGGGAAGACCGGGATGCGACGGGCGGCGAGAGGGGGGGAGTCGCCGGGCGCCACCACATCCCGGCCTTCTCCCAGGGGGAGTGGCGGGAAGCGCCGGGCCCTGGCGGAGCCAGCCATGCCAGGGCCCGGAGATGAACGAATCAGCGGGCGGCGAGCGTGGCCACGGCGGCCTTGGCGTCGTCCAGCTTCACGTTGACCGCCTTGGCAAGGCGGGTGCCGTAGTCGGGGTTGGCCATGAAGAAGTGACCCACCATGCGCGCCTTCACCCTGGCATCACGCACCTTGTTCAGGTCCGCGGCCAGGTTCTTGATGAGGCGGTCCTTCCCGCCCGCGTCGAGCGCCAGATAGAAGGCGCCGGCCTGCGCGAAGTTGTCCGACTTCTCGATGCCGCGCTGCTGCGTGGTGCCGCTGAGCGGCGCGTTGGAGAAGAGGTACGGCGGCGCGTCCTGCGTCTCACGGCTGACGCTGGGCTCGTAGTTCACGTCCGACTTCGTGTTGGCGAAGTTCATGCTGCCCGCCTCGTTGTTGTTGCTCACCGTCGCGCGGGCCCGGTTGATGGGCAGCGACTGGTAGTTGGCGCCAATGCGGTAGCGCTGGGTGTCGGCGTAGGAGAACAGGCGGCCCTGCAGGAGGCGGTCCTCGGAGGGCTCGATGCCCGGCGGCTGCACGCCAGGGGAGAAGGCCGCCTGCTCGGTCTCCTCGAAGAAGTTGTCCGGCATCTTGTTGAGCGTGAACCTGCCCAGCTTGATGGACGGCACCTGCGCCTCGGGCCAGATCTTCGTCGCGTCGAGCGGGTCGAAGCTGAACGTGTCCAGCTCCTTGGGGTCCAGCACCTGCACGCTCAGCTCCCACGAGGGGAACTTTCCCGCGCCAATGGTGGCGTAGAGGTCCGTGGTGGCGTGCTGGTGGTCCTCGGAGATGACGCGGGCGGCGTCCTCGGCGGTGAGGCTCTTCACGCCCTGCTGCGAGCTCCAGTTGAACTTCACGTACTTGTATTCGCCCTTCGCGTTGACGAACTTGAAGGCGTGGACGCCGTGCCCGTTCATCTGGCGGTAGTTCGCCGGGATGCCGATGTCCGAGTACACCTGCGTGAGCATGTGCGTCGACTCGGGCAGGTGAGAGAAGAAGTCGAAGGAGCGGTTCGGGTCCTGCTTGTTCGTGATGGGCGACGGCTTCAGCGAGTGCACCATGTCCGGGAACTTGATGGCGTCGCGGATGAAGAAGACGGGCAGGTTGTTGCCCACCAGGTCCCAGTTGCCCTCGTCCGTGTAGAACTTGAGCGCGAAGCCGCGAGGATCGCGCAGCGTCTCCGGCGAGCCCGTCGGATGGATGACCGTGGAGAAGCGCACGAACATCGGCGTCTTCTTGCCCTTGGCGGAGAAGAGGGACGCGCGCGTCAGCTTGGAGAAGTCGCCGTAGCTCTCGAAGGTGCCGTAGGCGCCGGTGCCGCGGGCGTGGACCACACGCTCGGGGATTCGCTCACGGTCAAAGCGCGCCAGCTTTTCGATGAGGTGGAAGTCCTCCAGGAGGACGCCGCCACGCGGGCCGGCCGTCTTGGAGTTCTGGTTGGTCCCCACGGGGGAGCCGGTGTCCGTCGTCAGGGGAGGGGGCGTCGCGGCGACGGCGGCCGAACCGCCAAAGAGAATGGCGGTCAGAAGCAGGGAGCGGGTTTGCAAGGGACTCTCCTTGTCTCAGGGGGTAAGGCAGTCCCGTCCTAAGCAGGGGACATGCCACCGCTCGATTCCGAATGATTCCAGTGGGTTATCTGTTGAGTCCAAGAACGCCCACCGAAAGAGCGGTGGCACCACCGTCCTGTCGGTGGAGGTGATCACCGGCCCTTCGGTGCTTTGAACTCGGAACCGATAATGCGGTGCAGCAACGTTATACAGGTGCGCATCGGCGCTACCCGCTGGCGTTCGGGCGGGTAAGGTGCGTCCATGCCAGGCCCGTTCATTGAAGACGCGCGGATTGAAAATGCGCGCAAGCTGGCGGACGAAATCGTCAACCCGATCTTCGACCTCATCCGCCGTAACACCACTGTTTCGACCGAGCGCACTGTGTTGCGCTTCTTCGGCCTCTCTGGAGCTGGCGCGCGGGGCGTGCCGCTCGCCAACCTGATGGTGGACAAGCTGAAGGCCGCCGGGGTGCTCAACAAGGGCGCCGCCTACTGGTACGGCCGCGCGCTGCAGTTGGGCGCGAAGAGCCCGCTGGAGGCCGTGGAGCGGCTGACGGCGCTCCCCACGGAGAAGCTGGCCCCCTTGTCGCCCGAGCAGGAGCACAACCTCCGCGAGGAGGTGCGCGCGGAAGCCCGCGCCGCGCTCGATGACCTGAAGGCCCGCATCGCCCAGCGCGAAGAGCTCCGCAAGCAGTTCCCCATGCCCCCGGCGCCGCACAAGTACGTCATTGTGGCCACGGGCAACATCTATGACGACGTGGACCAGGCGCGCGCGGCGGCCCAGGCGGGCGCGGACGTCATCGCCGTCATCCGGTCCACGGCGCAGTCGTTGCTGGACTACGTGCCCCACGGCGCGACGACGGAGGGCTACGGCGGCACCTACGCCACCCAGGAGAACTTCCGCATCATGCGCGAGGCCCTGGACGACGAGAGCCGCAAGCTCAAGCGCTACATCCAGTTGACCAACTACTCGTCCGGCCTCTGCATGTCGGAGATCGCCTTCTGCGCGGCCTACGAGAAGCTGGACATGCTGCTCAACGACGCGATGTACGGAATCCTCTTCCGTGACATCAACATGCGGCGCACGTTCATCGACCAGTACTTCAGCCGCCGCATCTGCGCCCTGGCCGGCATCATCATCAACACCGGCGAGGACAACTACATCACCACCGCGGACGCGTACGACGCGGCCCACACCGTCATCGCCAGCCAGTTCATCAACGAGTGCTTCGCCAAGCGCGCGGGCCTCAAGGACTGGCAGTTGGGCATCGGCCACGCGTACGAAATCGACCCGTACCGCGAGGACACGCTGCTGCTCGAGCTGTCCCAGGCCATGCTGGTGCGCCGCTGCTTCCCGGACGCGCCGTTGAAGTACATGCCGCCCACCAAGCACAAGGAGACGGACATCTTCTTCAGCCACACGTACGACGTGATGGCGAACCTGGTGGCCATGTGGACTCGGCAGGGCATCCAGCTGCTGGGCATGATGACGGAGGCCATGCACACGCCGCTCCTGGCGGACCGCTACGTGGCGCTCAAGTCCGCGGCCTACATCCACCGCGCGGCGCGAGGCATCGACGAGGAGTTCACCGTCCGCGAGGACGGCAAGATCGCCAACCGCGCGCGCGAGGTGTTCGCCCGGGCGGAGCAGCTGCTCCAGGAGTGCCGCGACGAGGGCATGGTGACCGCCATCGGCCGGGGCCACTTCGGTGACGTGAAGCGCGAGGAGACCGGCGGTAAGGGCCTCGACGGCGTGCTGGAGAAGGCGCCGGACTATTTCAACCCGTTCCTGGAACTCCTGGAGGCGCAGTGATGCTCGGTTCAATCCTTGCCATGGTCCTCTCCGCGGGCGGCTCCGCGGATGCGCTGGCGCAGGTCCAGGTGAAGAACGTGTCCATCCAGGTTCCCGCCTCGTGGAACCGCACCGAGGCGGATGGGACGAGCAAGTTCCAGGCGCCCAGCGGGGACGCCTACTTCCTGGTGGACGTGGGCGCCGTGCAGACGGCGGGCATGAAGGCCCAGACGTGCGTGGACAAGATTGTCGCGTCCATTGGCGGCAAAGGCTGGGAGCGTCTGAAGGTGGGCGCCCAGCCAGCGGCGAAGCGTCAGGAGACGGACGTGGCGCCGGATGGCAGTGGCGCGGTGGATTCCGTGACGTATGTGGGCTGCGACGGAAAGACGACGTGGTCGGTCGTCTTCTACCTGGAGCAGACGAAGAAGGAGCGGTTCGCTCCGCTGGCCCAGAAGGTGGGCTCCAGCGTCAAGATTCAGCGGGCCGGAGGGAAGTGAGCCGATGGTGAAGCCGAGCAAGCAGATCATCCGTCCCTACGGCGACCGGCGGGACGACGGCGTGGTGCAGCTGTCGTTCACCCTGCCGGTGCCGTTGTCCGAGAAGGCCAAGGAGGCCGCCGCCGTCTTCACGAAGAAGATGGGCTTCACTGACGTGAAGGTGGCTGCCGCCGAGCGCGCCGCGGACACGTACACCTTCTTCATCGTCTACGCCCGGTCGTCCGTCGCGCTGGACTACGCCGAAATCGACGTGCCCGAAGTCGTCGTGAAGAAGATGTCCTTCGACGACCTCAACGCCTTCATCAAGGAGAAGGTGAAGCGGCGCATCGTGGTGTTCGGCGCCTGCACGGGCACGGACACGCACACGGTGGGCATCGACGCCATCCTCAACATGAAGGGCTACGCGGGCGACTACGGCCTGGAGCGCTACCCCTGGTTCGAGGCCTTCAACCTGGGCAGCCAGGTGCCGAACGAGGACCTCATCAAGAAGGCCCTGGCGCGCAACGCGGACGCCATCCTGGTCAGCCAGGTCGTCACCCAGCGCGACGTGCACAAGGACAACTCGCGGCACTTCATCGAAGCGGCGAAGGCTGCTGGCATCCACGGCAAGGTTCAGCTGCTGCTGGGCGGGCCCCGCGTGGACCACAAGCTGGCGCTGGAGCTGGGCTTTGACGCCGGCTTCGGGCCCGGCACCAAGCCGTCCGACGTGGCCAACTACATCGTCCACGCGCTCCTCAAGAAGGAAGGCAAGGAGCCGAAGGACGCGCACTATCAGGGGGAGCCCCAGTGAGCACGGGAACGAAGGCGGTCATCCGGCTGCGCATGAGCAGCCACGACGCACATTACGGCGGCAATCTGGTGGACGGCGCGCGGATGCTGGGCCTCTTTGGCGACGTGGCCACGGAGCTGTGCATCCGCAGCGACGGGGACGAGGGCCTGTTCCGCGCCTATGACTCGGTGGAGTTCCTGGCCCCGGTGTACGCGGGCGACTTCATCGAGGCGGAGGGCGAAATCGTCAGCGCGGGCAACACGTCGCGGAAGATGCGCTTCGAGGCTCGCAAGGTCATCAAGCCGCGGCCGGACGTGAATGACTCGGCGGCGGATGTCCTGTCTGAGCCGGTGGTGGTGTGCCGGGCCACGGGGACGTGTGTGGTGCCCAAGGACAAGCAGCGGGGGCAGACATGAGCACGCCCATGGTCATCACCGCGGCCATGGTGGGCGCGGAGACGACGCGCGAGCAGACGCCGCACCTGCCCATCACCGCGGAGGAGATCGCCGAGGACGCCGCGCGTTGCCGCGAGGCCGGCGCGGCGATGGTGCACCTGCACGTGCGCACGCCGGACGGCAAGCCGTCGCAGGACGCGGAGTTGTTCCGCGCGGCCATCCGCGCCATCCGCAAGCGCACGGACGTGCTCATCCAGACGTCCACGGGCGGCGCGGTGGGCATGACGGTGGACCAGCGCTGCGGGCCGCTGACGCTCACCGGCGAGGACCGGCCGGACATGGCCACCTTGACGACGGGCACGGTGAACTTCGGCGAGGAGGTCTTCTGGAATCCCCGGCCGCTCGTGCGTGACATCGCCCGGCGCATCCGGGCAATTGGCCTGCGGCCGGAGCTGGAGTGCTTCGACGTGGGCATGATTGACGAGGCCCGCTATCTGGCGAAGGAAGGGCTGGTGGACCTGCCAGCGCACTTCGACTTCGTGCTCGGCGTGCCGGGCACGTTGCAGCCGCGTCCGGAGGTGCTGGACTTCATGATTGCCTCGCTGCCGGAGGGCTCCACCTGGACGGTGGCCGGCGTGGGGCGTCACCAGTTGGCCTACGTGGACGAGGCGGCGAAGCGGGGCGGCAACGCGCGCGTGGGCCTGGAGGACAACATCTACGTGTCCAAGGGCGTGCTCGCGAAGGGCAACTGGGAGCTCGTCGCCGAGGCGGCGAAGCGCGCGCGTGCCCATGGCCGCGAGCCCGCCACGCCGGAGCAGGCGCGCAAGTTGTTGCGGTTGTCGTAAGCACCGCCGGACGCATCGTGACGGCCGCCGCCCGAGTCCTGTCGGGCGGCGCCCGTCTCTGGCGTGTGGGGGCTGATTCTTGCTGCCATGTGTCCGGGTAGAGTCGGCGCTCCATGAAAAAGCAGAAGGCTGGACCTGGCCTGTTGTGGCTCTTGGCCGTTGCGTCGTTGGGCTGCGCCAGCAGTGCGACCGGTACGGTCAACCGCCGCGATGCCTATGCCCTGGCGTCCTGCACTGACACTGTGTCGTGTTGCATCCAGCGCAATCCTGGCGTGCCCGAAGCGTGCGGCCTCACCGCGGGCGAGGCCGCCGCGCACCTTGCGACCATGGATGCCTCGGTCAGGTTCGCGAACGAGCGGGTGAAGGAGGGAGAGGATGCTGGCGCCGACGAAGGGTGGCGGGCGCACTGCACTGACCAGTATGTCCGGTGTCGAGACCAGAAGAAGCCCCGATGGATTGGGGACTGCTACGCCTGCTTTCGCTATTGCGAGGGGCAACGAGAGTGGCCCTTCCGAGACTGTCACCCTCGCTAGGAGAACCACATGCCCACCCAACGGGATTGGGACGCGGTCAAAGACCTGAGCCGCCGCATCACGGACCCGGTTCAGCCCTTCCTCACCACCGAAACGCGCGCCCTTGTCCAGGCCACGGCGCACGACGTGGGGATTTTGCCAGACGAAACAACGCGTGCGCTCCAGGATGACGAAAGCGCCGCAGTTCTCGTGAGGGAGATTGCATCCCGCATCTCCACCGGGTCGAGGCGCCTGTCTCGCACCTTGGTTGAAGTCGATAGACGCCGGGACGCTGGGGACTTGGAGGGGGCTCGCCAACTGCTCCAGGACGTCTTGGCCGTGGAAGTCGTGCCTCATTATGTGGACATCCTGAACACGTACCTTCAGGCAGTAGACGACGATTCGTAGAACGACAGCGAGGCGCGACTGACGCCACGCCTCCGCAGGGATATCGACAGTTGACGGATTGTCCTGGCTGCGAGGGCTCGGCTAGGTTGCGGCGGCAATGGAGACATTGCCTACGCCGCCCGCGCAGATGTCCGTGGTCAAGAAGAACATCATCGGCTTTTCCGTTGTGACGTTGGGCATCGCGCTCACCGGGGTGGTGACGTTGGGCATCCAGCCCATGGGCTGGATGCGGACCACGAACGTGGGACAGCTTCCGGAGTTGGCCGCCGTTCAAGCGCAGTTGTCGTCCCTGGACGCGTGCGACATCGAATACGGAAGTCGAAAGAGTGCGAGCGGGGCGCGCTGGACGGGCTCCCAGTCGACGGCCCGGGTCACTCCCTGTGGGACTTCCTCCTCCTTTTGGATCTCCGTCCCGGTGCCGCCAGAGCGGCGGGTTGACAATGTCGCCTTCGACATGAAGCGGGGCTCGGTGAAAGCGCCCTGGAAGATCCTGGTCGAGAAGAAGCAGACCGCGTTCCCCGCGCTCAAGCAGTCGCTCGAATTGCTCGCCCCCCATCTCCTCACGCAGTACCCCATTGAGCGTCAGCGTGACGCCGACCGGAAGGCGCAGTGGGCGCGCGAGAGACAGGCGCGGAAGGACGCTGAACGCGCTCTCAAAGAGGACGCGCAGAATTCTTATCCGGAGTGAATTTCTCGCCTTTCGCGTGCCGCCTGTTCGGGGGTTTTCGGCGTGCGCTCGTTGCACTTAGGTTCGTCCCCCAATGGCTTCTTCATCCACGCAGCCGGCGCGGAAGTCCGGCAATACCACCGTCATCATCATCGTCGCGGCAGTGGTGATGGTCGGCTTCATGGGCGCAGGGGGGATGCTGCTCGCGGGCGGATCGTTCGGCGGGGGTGGCGGTTTGAACACCGATGTCAGCGGCCTTCAGGAGCTGGCCGCGGTCCAGGCCCAGTTGCTGCCCCTGAATGCATGCAAGATTGAATACGGCGTGCGGCGAGGTGTGCTGCGGCACCGCTCGACGGGCTCCTTCAAGTCCGTCTATGTCACGCCGTGCGGTGGGGCGCCGGCTTCCGATGTCTCCATCGGCGTTCCGACGGAGCTGCAGTCGTCCCAAGTCGCCTTCGACATGAAGCGAAGCTCCGTGTCCGCGCCTTGGAAGATTCTGGTCGACAAGGAAGGAACCTCGTTCCCGAATCTCAAGCAGTCGCTCCAACAGCTCGCGCCCCTCATCGTGGAGAAGTATCCCGAGGCGCTTGCCACGGAGATCCAGCGCCGTGTGGACAGCGAGCGCGCATGGCAGGAGAGCAAGGCTGCCGAGCGTGCTCGCAAGGAAGCGGCGAAGACCTCGTATCCCGAGTGAGCCAATTGCCATGAGCACAGTGCCCACGCAGCCGGCACGGAAGTCAGGCAAGAACACGAGCCTCATCATCGCCGCGGTCGCGGTGGTGGTCGGCGGCATTGGCGCAGCGACCCTTCTGCTGGGTCGGCAGCCGAGCGATGTTGGGAGCCTCGGGGAGACCGATGTCGGTGGCCTTCAGGAGTTGGCCGCCATTCAGGCGCAACTGCGTCCCTTGCGGGCATGTGGCATCGAGTACGGGGAGCGGGGACGGCGGATGAAGTCGGGCTCGCACACGTCCGTATGGGTCAGCGCGTGTGAGAATGACCGTTTCGCGGGAGTCCACATCGAGGTTCCCACCTCGCGACAGGTAGAGGGAGTCGCCGTCGATCTGGAGCGAAGCTCCGTCTCCGAACCCTGGAAGATCCTGGTCGACAAGAATCAGGTGCCATTTCCAGAACTCAAGCGGACACTCGAGCAGCTCACGCCCTACCTCGTCGAGGAGATTCCCTCAAGGCTTGCTCAAGCCATCGAGGCGAAGGTCGCGGCTGATCGCGAGAGGCAGAGGCGCCAGGCCGCGGAGCCTGCTCGCAGGGAAGCATCGAAGAACTCGTATCCGGAGTGAGGCGCCAGGCCGCTCCGTCCGTTCACGGGAACTCGATGTTGCCGAGGATGATGGGGCGCTTGCCGTCCTCCGCCCACAGCGTCAGGGTGAAGGGGCCTCGGGGCGCGCCTTCTACGGGTTCGGTCTCCACCAGGACGTCCATTTCGTCGCCGGGGTTGAGGATGGCGGGTGCCCACACCCGCGCGACTTTCAACTCCGCGCCATCCGGCCCCACCAGTGCCGCGCCGGTGGCCTGCCAGGGCTTCGCGCCCAGCGGGTTCTTCAGGCCCACCACCACCAGAATGCTCCTGGCCCGGAAGGTCAGGCCGGAACGGAGCACCAGGCTGTTCCTCGCGTGCTTCCGGACGTCCAGGAACTCTCTTGCGGCGACGCCGGTGCCGCCCATGTCTCCACTCACCCACAGCCCCATCAAGCCGCCGGGGCGCGCCTGTGCTGCTCGCAGCCGAGCATTCTCCTCGCGCACTTCCTGCAGTACCCGCCGTGTCTCCAGTAGCTCCCGCTGGAACGACGCTGCCGTGCGTGCTCGACGGAAAATCTCCACCTGCCGTTCTGCCCGTGCAGGCGTCTCCATGACGAGTTGAAGCGTGGCCTGGGTGGGGACCGCTCCATCCGCGAAGTGGACGGTCAGCGTGGCGCGGGACTCGTCGGCAACTGGCTCCTCGGGAACCATGATGAGGAGTTCCCGGTCCACCACCTGACGGAAGCGTCCCAGGCCGGACACCTCCGCACGCATCAGGGGGGTGTCGAAGCGGAGCACTGTGGCGACACCTTCTCCGACCCGGATTTCGGGTGGCCGGCCGCACCGCTCCGCGCCCAGCTCAACGGGGCGTTCCATCGGCTCTCGGCAGGAGGCGGGCTGGGCGCGCGCGGGCGCCGCCGCCAGCAGGAATGCGAAAGCAAGAGGGATGGGCAGTGGCGTGGGCACGGACAATCACTTCCCTGGCGGGTGGAACAAGCCGGTGGCGGAGGTCACTATTCGAAGCGATTCACTGCATAGAGCACGGCGGTGTTGCTGACCGTGGCAGTGCCCGGGCTCGGGTCGTCGCCCTTCCGCCGGATGCCGCGTACTCCGTACTGTTCGACCATCTCCAGGCACACGGGGATGAAGTCACCTCCACGGGTGTAGGCCTGGGTGAAGCGGCCATAGACGCGGTCCGCGAAGATGAGTTCGCCCACGGCTTTTCCCGAGGTCAGGGGGCCGAAGTTCGTTCCGAGTTCGACCTGGACGCGGCCTTCCCGGACGAGGACAGGCTCTCCGAAGTCCTTGTCGTCGACGAAGGCGAGGCTGGTCCTGTCGCCGATGCGAATACCGGCCCGCTTCATGGCTTCCACCGCACCGGGGGGGCAGGGTTCGCCGGGAGGCGCCGGACGCACCTGCGGGCCGCTGGGACAGCCCAGGCCCGAGCAGGCGGCGACGGCCACCATCGTCCGGGCCGCTGCCTTGAGGGCCCGCGCGCTGGAGGCGGGCTGTTGGGAAGTCGTCACGCTGTCGGGCATCTGCTTCACGGGGAGCACTTCCTTCTTCGGGTGCGCCACCTCGGCGGTGACGGCCGCGAGGGTAGGCCCGGGACTGGGCAGGGGCGCGGCCTGCTCACTTTCCGGCGGGCCACCGGGCAAAGCCACTTCCCGGATGGGATTGCTCCCGCCACCCAGCGTGGGTGTCGCCACCCAGAGCCACGCCCCCAGCGCACACGCCAGCCCGGCGAGCACCACCGCCCAGCGAGCCGCACGTCCGCGCGCAGGCGTTCGTGGCGCCGAGGCATCGGGGGCACGTATTTCCAGCGGCGGCTTGTGGGGCAGGGGTCCACGCCTGGGCGAGGCCCAGCGGGCGTAACCTGCCTCGGCCCACATCACCAGCGCGGCGTCATTGTCGTCCTCGGACCGGGAGTCGGGGCAGGGTGTTTCCGCGTCCTGCCGCCACTCGCACAGAGGCGCGTCCCACGCCGCGTCGGTGGCTGCGAGTGTCCGCTCTATGTCCGCGCTCAGTGCCTCCGCGCTCCCTCGGGCTTCGGGGGCCTTGGCCAGCAGCCGCAGACACAGTTCGCTCAGCGCCGGTGGCACGCGCGGATTCACCGTGTGGGGAGCGCGAGGCGCCTCGGAAATGACGGCCTCGATTTCCGAGGGGGTCACTATCTCCAGGAAGGGAGGGCGGCCCGTCAGCATCCAATAGAAGATGACGCCGAGCGCATAGACGTCATCCGCTGGCCCGCACCGGTATCGTCTGGCCGTGGCCGCGCTGCTGGCCCTGCGAAACGCCAGCGCCTCCGGGCTGCGATAGCGCATGGTGCCCGGCGGCAGGACACCCTGGGTGAGGCGGGGGGCTCCGGCGAAGTCGCCCACGCCGAAGTCCACCAGGACAGGTTCACCGTCCGGCTCCCGCACCATGGCGTTGGATTCCTTGAGGTCGCGGTGCACGACGCCCGCCGCGTGCGTGGCCTCCAACCCCAGGGCCATGCCGCGCAGCAGCCGTGCCACCTGTCGAGCGCTGGGGTTCTCCTCTTCCACCCACTGGTGCAGGGTCCGTCCTCGCACGCACTCCATCGCCAGGTAGAACAACCGGGGCGCCACGCCCGGGAACTTGCCGCAGGCGCGAAAGGCCACCACGTTGGGGTGACGCAGGCGCAGGAGGATGGCGACCTCGCGCTCCGGCCACCCCGCGATCCGGTGGAGGTACTGGACCTTGAGCGCGACCTCCTCGCCGTCGCGCATCGCGAGGTACACGTCGCCGCACGCGCCGCTGCCCAGTCGCTTGCCCAGGGTGAAGCCCGCGATGCGTGTCCCCGGCGAATCTTCTCGCCTCTGCGCTTCCGCCATGCCGTCTCCCAGGGGCTTCCCACCCGGCGGGCCCCGCCTGAAGTGTCACCAGACGCCAGCAGGACCCCGCCGGGAGGATGCCGTTCTCGCTACTGCCAGGGAAGATGAAAGTGCTTGGTCTGACATGGCCCTGAGGGGTTTAGGTCCGCGCCATCCGCTCGGCGGCCCCTGGGGTTTGGGCTAGGCTTCCGGACGAGCCATGGACGAAGAACTGGGAGCGACTTTTGGAAGGGCCGTGCGCGAGGCGCGAGCGCGGCTGGGGTTGACGCAGGTGGAAGTCGCGGCGCTGTTGGACATGCACCCCATGGTCTACAGCCGGATGGAGCGGGGGAAGATGCTGCCGCGTGTGGCCACGCTGCGGAAGGTGGCCATGGTGCTGCGGACCTCCACGGATGAGCTGCTGGGCCTCGCCCGGGAGGGCCGCGCGGGCGCGAAGAAGCAGTCCTCGCTGCAACGGCGGCTGATGACGCTTTCGGAGACGCTGGACGAAGAGAAGCTCCAGGCGCTCGTCGTGATGGCGAGCGCCCTGTCCCGCTAGCACCAGGGCTCGGCTTCAGGCGTCCTTGGGGCCCCGTCCCGACAGTTCATGGGACTCGAGGCCCGATGGGAAGAGACTCTCGTCGAGCAGCTCGACCTCGTCGCGTACCGCGCTGGCGTCGCTGATGAGCCGCGTCAGCTCCGCGGCCATGTCCGCCCGTCCGAAGGGGCGGCCGGTGCGGCGGACTTCCTGGACGAGGCATTCCCGGAGTGGCTCGCACAACGCCCCCGCCGAGCCGAAGCGCTTCGTCGCTTCCTTGTGCAGCATCCCTTGAAGGAGGGCGCGCACCTCGGGCGGCAGGCTCGCGGCGGCTCGCTCCACGTCCTGGGTACCATGGTCCTCCAGCAGCATCAGCATCTGTGTGAGCGGCAGGGAAGGGGGCTCCTCCAGGCGCAGTTCACGCGACTTCGCACGTGGTGGCTCCAGCGCCTCCGCCGCGGCCGCGAACAGGTGCCGCCCCGTGGCCAGCTCCAACAGCACCAGCCCCAGCGAGAAGAGGTCCGAGGCGGCGGTCAGCGTCTGGCCCGCGAGGTACTCCGGCGACGCATAGGCCACGTCGCCCTTGAGCAGCGCCTCCGCCGTCTCCTCCCGGCCGACCAGGTGCGAATAGGCCACGCCAAAGTGCGTCAGCTTCACCTCGCCCGTGCGCGCCACCCGCACGTTGCGGGGACTGACGTCGCGATGAATCAGTCCCAGGGACCGGCCCTGCGCGTCCTTGAGCGAGTGGGCATGGTGCAGGGCGTCCGCCAGCTCCGCGGCGACGTGGAGCGCGAAGGCCAGGGATACCGGCTTCCCTCGCATGGCCATGAGGTCCAGCACGGTCTCCAGCGACGGCCCGTCCACGTGCTCCATGATGATGTACGGCTTGCCTCGGTGAATCTTGAAGTAGTGCACCTGGGCGATGGTGGGGTGGTGGAGGCGGTAGGCCAGTTGCACTTCCTCCACCAGCCGGTGCCGGCGCGCGGAGCTCGCGGGGCTGCGCACGGCCTTGATGACGACGGTGCCGGCGAGCCCGTGCCGCTGGTAGCGCTCGGCCAGGAGCAACTCCTCGCCGTTGGCCCGGCGCTCCAACATGCGGACGAACTCGAACCGCGTGTGCTCCACCGAGAAGAGAACGTGTCGCCGTTCGAACGTGAAGATGGAAGGTTCGTCCTTCTGGGTGGTCGTGAGGCGGTGCGAGGCCAATGGCGACTCCTGGGTATAGACCTTAAAGGGTTATGATTAGATAAACATAAAGAGGGCGGAGGGAGGAAGCCGCTCCCGGCGCAGGGGGGGGCAGGGCGGATTCTTCCGCTGGCCTTCATGTTCATGGGCGGCTCTTGTCAGGCGCCGGGGCCTCTTCTCGTCGTGAGCCGCCGGACGCCACCGGTGTGCCCGGGACTCCGCCGCGAAGCGGCCCCGTGAAAGCACGACCCGAGGAGAACACCCGGATGGACACGGAGCTGAAAGGCAGAGGCGTCCTGGTCACGGGCGGCGCCGGAGGAATCGGCACCGCCCTGGTCCATACCTTCGCGGAAGAAGGCGCGAAGGTGGCGGTGCACTACCACTCCAGTACCGAGAAGGCCCAGGCGCTGGCCCGCGACGTCGGCGGCGCAGCGCTGCGCGCGGACCTGACGGTGGAAGCCGACGTGGACGCGCTGGTTCCCGCGGCGGTGGCCGCGCTGGGGCGGCTGGACGTGCTGGTCTGCAACGCGGGCGTCTGGCCCGCCCCGGATGAACCCGTCTGGGAGATGTCCCTGGCGCGCTGGCGCCGCACGCTGGCGGAGAACCTGGACAGCGTCTTCCTGTGCTGCCGTGCCTTCCTGCGGCACGTGGCCACCACGAAGACGGGCAACATCGTCATCATCAGCTCCACCGCGGGGCTGTTCGGTGAAGCAGGACACGCTGACTACGCCGCCGCCAAGGGCGCGCTGGCGAGTGGCTTCCTCAAGAGCCTCAAGAACGAATTGGGCCGCATCGCGCCCCTGGGCCGCGTCAACGTCGTGTGCCCGGGATGGACGGCGGTGGACCGCAGCCGCGACAAACTGGCCCAGCCGGGCTTCGTTGAGCGCGTCACGCGGACGATGCCGCTGCGCAAGGTGGCGCAGCCGGTGGACGTGGCGCGGGCGGTGGTGTCGCTCGCGTCGGACCGAATCTCCGGACATGTGACGGGTGAAGTCGTCACTGTCGCCGGAGGCATGGAAGGAAGGGTGCTGCATGACGACTGAATTGGATGTGCGGACGTACAATCGCGAGGCGTGGAACCGCCAGGTGGCCACGGGCAACAAGTGGACGCTTCCCGTCAGCCCGGAAGTCATCGCCGCGGCACGCAAGGGCGAGTGGAGCATCGTCCTCACCCCCACGAAGCCGGTGCCGCGCGAGTGGTTCGGCGATGTGAGGGGCAAGGACATCCTGTGCCTCGCGGGCTCGGGTGGACAGCAGGCCCCGGTGCTGGCGGCGGCGGGCGCCCGGGTGTCGGTGCTGGACAACTCGCCCGCACAGCTCGGCCAGGACCGCATGGTGGCGGAGCGCGAGGGCTTGGAGCTGCGGCTGGTGGAGGGCGACATGCGCGACCTCTCCGCCTTCGAGGACGCGAGCTTCGACCTCATCTTCCACCCGTGCTCCAACTGCTTCGTGGACGCGGTGCGCCCCGTGTGGCGTGAGGCGGCGCGGGTGCTGCGCCCCGGCGGCGTGCTGCTGACCGGCTTCACCAATCCCGTGAACTACCTGTTCGACCTGGCCCTGGAGAAGCAGGGCATCTTCACGCTGAAGTACCGGATGCCCTACTCGGACTTCACCAGCCTGTCCGACGAGGAGCGCCGCCGCTTCACGGACCTGGGCGAGCCGCTCTGCGTCGGGCACTCCCTGGAGGACCAGCTTGGCGGTCAGGCGGATGCGGGGCTCGCCATCGTCGGCCTCTTCGAGGACTCGTTCGGCCCGGAAGATGCCCTGTCGCAGTACTACAACGGCTTCATCGCCACCCGCGCGATGAAGCTCCCGGCGCGGTAGGGCGCGGAGCGGGGAGGCAGGCACGAAAAGGCGTCCGCTCGGGCGGATTTAACCTTCCGCGCCGCGCGGGGTTTTTCAGGGCAAGAGGCGACGGGAAGGCCGGCTCCCGAAGCCTCAGTCACCCTGAGGAGCAAACCACGATGAAGCTCATGACCGCCCTGCGTTCCGTTGCTGTCGCCTCGTTGTTCATCGCCGCGCCCGTGCTGGCCCAGACGGCCGCGCCCGAGTCCGCCCATCCGCCTGCCGTGGACGGCAAGGGGCACGGTGGGCACCACTGGCACAAGGGCAAGCGGCATGGAAACAAGATGGCCCGCATGGAGCACCGGATGGACAAGGCCGTGGCCGAAGGAAGGCTCTCCCAGGCCCAGGCCGACCAGTTCAAGGCCGAGGGCCGCCAACTGCGTGAGGAGATGAAGGCCCAGCGTGAAGCCTCGGGCGGCAAGCTCTCCGATGCGCAGCGGGAGGAGATGCGGTCGAAGATGCGCGCCTTCCGCGAGAAGGTGAAGTCGGCCATGCAGGCGAACGCGCCGCAGAAGACGTAGTTCCATGCCGCACGCCAGGGGAGGGGGGCGGTGGATGTGCCGCCAGCCCTCCGGCGGTGGCGGGCACCGTGCTGGCGCACGCGGCGTGACGCCTCGTGGGCGACTGGCGCAGAATGCGTGGACCTGCCTTCTCGGACGAGGTCCTCATGCGCGTGTTCCCCTTGCTGGCCGTCGCCGTTCTCTTCCTCGGTTGCGGCGCGCGCTCGGGCCGCGTGAAGCCGGAGGGCTCGGAGTCCACGGTGGCCGTTCCGGATGACGCGGAGCTGCGCCGGGTGCAGACGCGGGCGAAGTACCTCTTCGATGCGGAGCGCGCCGCCATCTTCGCCACGGACCGGCTCCTCATCCAGGACGCGCTGGACCGCTCGCGCATGGAGTGGTTCTTCACGGTGCCTCGCGAAGATGGGTGGTACTCCCTCTTCGGCACCTTGGACGACGCGGGGACCTTCACCCCGGCCTATGCCTTCAAGGCTCCGCGTGACGATGCGGAGCAGATGGCTTCGTTGCCACTCAACGAGCTGCCCGGAGACTTCAGCCCCGTCGCCCGAGCGGTGAAGACGTCGATGCTGGCCACGGTGGAGGCCTTCGAGCGGGGGGCCATCAACCCGGTGGTCTTCGTGGAGGAGGATGGGGACCTCACCGTCTATGTCCTCCAGGGGACTCGTGACCCCATGCGCTTCTATCTCGGCGGGGACATCCGCTTCCGCTACAGCCCCGACGGGCGCACGCAGCGAGAGGCGGTGCGGCTCCACCAGAGCGTCTTCGCCATCAGTCTGGAGCCGGGACCGGAGGGCGAGCTGTACCAGGGCTCGGCGCACTCCCACGTCCTCTTCGGGGGGCCGTTGGAGACGGAGCTGGCGACGCTGATGCTCTACCCGGAGCTGGGCGCGCTCACGGTCATCCATGCCGCGTCCCGCATCGCCTACTTCTTGACGCCGGACGGAGCCATCCGGGTGCTGAGCGAAGCGCCGGAGCGGCAGCGGATGTTGAAGCCGGATGGGACGTTCGGCCCGCTCGACATGGAGGAGGAAGCCGCGCCTCCGCCTCCGTCGGGACAGGTTGACTTGTAGCCGGGCTCAGATGCCCAGGCGTTCGGCCCAGGCGAAGTAGGCCGCGCGCGGGTCCACGAAGGGGTCGCGGAACAGGGCCTGCACCTCCGCCTTGGCCACCTGGCCACTGTCGAAGGCCTGGTACAGCCGGTCTCCGAGCAGATAGCCCAGGGCATGACTGACGCCGTGGAACAGGCGGTCCTTGCGCAGGGGGAGGAGCTTCACGGCTTCTTCCGGCGCTTCCGCCTCCGTGGCCTTGTGGGCCAGCACGAAGGCGGCGATCTGCCGCTCCACGCCGCGGCTCTCGCCGAAGCGCTTGGCCCACTCGGCCACGCCCAGGCAGGTGCGCCGGGGGTTCACCAGCTTCGAGCCGAAGAAGCCCAGCGCCTCTTCCAGGCAGCGCGCGTAGAAGGCCTCCGAGGCGCCGCGCGGCGCGTCCATGGCGTCACCCACGGCGCAGTGCCGCACGAAGTGCGCCGCTTCCTCCGCCGCGTGGTTCAGCGACAGCGACGCCAGGTAGGCCACCCTCGCGCGGGGGATGTAGCTGCTCTCACGGGAGAGGATGTGGCGGCGAAGCTGGGTCAGCTCGGCCTGGGTGAAGCGTCCGCGCCGCTGGATTCGCGCCAGGACGTCGCCGTCCGCGGCGGTGGCCACGTCCACCGTGTCCAGGGAACGGCCCACGGGCACGCCGGCGAGCCGGCCGATCAGCGCGGACATTTCACGGAAGCGCTCGGCGGCGCCGCGATCCAACAGCGGCGCGTCTCCGGCCTCCGCCTCCAGGTAGTCCAGGAAGCTCTGCTGGCACACCACGGGGGAGGCGTTCATCAGGCACAGGGTGCCGTCGGCCAGCTCCACGGCCTCCGCGGCGCCAACGCGGCCTTCGCGCGCCAGCCGCCACCAGACGCCTTCCGCGTTCTGGTACACGACCAGCCCCTTGCGCGTCTCCGGGCCGAGCGCGCGCTCCACCTGCGCGGGCAGGTGGCAGGGCGCCACGTGGTACTGGCCCACCAGGACCATGACCAGTGGCCGGTCCGGCGCGCGGGCGGCGCGGGCGATGCGTTCGGCGGCGTAGGCGTCGCGAAGCTCCAGCGAGCGCTCACCCTGCGCCCGGCGGTCGATGCCCACCACTTCCAGCTTCTGCTTGCGCGCGAAGGAGAGCAGGACGCGCGTATTGGACCAAACCCCCGAGCCGTGTCCCAGCTTCGCCAGCAGGGAGCGCTCGGTGATGCGGCCGGCGCGCCAGGCGTCCACGGTGGCCTGGTGACGGCCCTCCACGCACTCCAGCGCCATGATGACGCGGCGGCCCGAGGCCTGCGCCCGCTCCACCAGTGAAAGGTAGGTTTCCTGCGCGAGCGGGAGCGTGTGGTAGTCGCCGACGTATACGACGTCCGCCGCCTGGACCTGCTGGTACACGGCGGACAGCGTCGTGACGCTCCGGTAACCCGAGGTGCGCCGCCGGAAGCGGGCCTCGTAGGTTCGGAAGGATGCCGTCTGTCCGTCAACCACTCGGGCAATCTGCGCGCGCTGGCGTCGGAACAGGGCGAGGTGCAAGGCGAGCGAAGCGCGCATGGAGTGCCGCAATCCCTCGCACGCCACCGCAGGCCCGGCAAAAAAACGGCGCGTCCGTGTGGCGGGAGCGTTCCTTGACTGGGGCGGAAGGCCAATGGACCATGGCTCTCAGCCTTGAAGACCGCACACGCTCGCGCGACCCTCCTCAGCCTGGTCCTCGTCATGGCGGTGCCCGGCCGTGCCGAGGAGCCGGGGCTCTTGCATTCCCCACCAGAACGCGCCGAGCCGCGCGTCGCGCTGCAACTCGACGGTACGCTGGTGGAAGGCCGCCGCGTCCTCGAGCTGTACGTGCGCTACCGAGGCCCGGGCGAGCCCTATGCCCGCCGCCCCATGGAGCGGGAGTACGGCGACCTGTACCGGGCCGTGATTCCCGCGGAGCACGTCGTCCCGCCCGGCATCGAGTACTACGTCGAGGGCCTCACCGCGGATGGCCAGCGCGTGCCGCTCTTCCAGTCCGCCTCGCGCCCCGCACGCGTGCTCGTGGGCGGCGAGACGCCGGCCAGTGCGTCCATCGTTCGGTCCACGCCGCCGCCCGAGCGCCGGCCCCCGCCGAGCCGGACGCCGCCGCGCGCCGCTCCGCCCGAGCCTGCGCCGCCTCCCGAGCGCACGCCTCCGCCCGAGCGCTCCCGCGCGCAGGCATCCGCGCCGCGAAAGGATGCGCCCCCGGCGACGCCGCAGGACGACTCCATGGCCGCGCTCACGGCGGACCTGCCCGCGGATGCGCCCACGGAGGCTTCGTCGTCGGCACGGCCGTCCCGGACCTCCGCGGCGGCAGGCAGCGCGGCCGCATCGCGTGAGCCGGCGGCCCCGCGGTCCGAACTGGAGGAGGACCTGGCCCTCTACAGCGCCGAGGACACGCTGGCCCTGGCCACGCGCCACGAGGCCGCGGTGCGGACGGTGCCCGCCATTGGCGCCTCGTTCAGTCAGCAGCAGCTGCGTTCCCTGGGCGCGCGCACCGTGGCGGACGTCCTGGACGTGGTGCCCGGCCTGTCGGTCAGCAGGGATGTGCAGGGCTTCCACCGCACCGCCATTCGGGGCCTGCGCAATGACGCGGAGGTGCTCTTCCTCCTCAACGGCCACCGCCTCAACAGCTTCTTCGACGGCAAGGCGCTGATGAACCTGCCGGTGGAGAACCTGGAGCGGGTGGAGGTCATCCGCGGTCCTGGCTCCGCTCTCTATGGCGCCGGTGCCTTCCTGGGCGTCGTCAATATCGTGACGGACACGTCGGACGGCGTTCGCACGGCCGTATCCGTCGGCGGTTACCCGGGACAAGACGACCGGCTCGCCGTCACGGGGAACGGACACCTCTCCGCGGGGCACACCGCTGGGAATCTGCGCGTCTTCGCGGACATCGACGTGTGGAGCCAGGCCGGCGACTCCACCGTCATCGAGAACGATGGCCTGGACGACGAGTCGCGCTCGCAGGGGCTCCGCGACGTGACGGACCCGGCGGGGCGCACCCGCGACGAGCGCTTCCTCTTCAACGCGGGCGCGGGCGCCACCTACGCCATGGGCGACGCGGGCCGCCTGGGAGCCTCCGCGCGCTTCCTCACCGAGCGCCGCAGCGCCCTGGTGGGCCTCTTCGATACGGTGGGGGAGGACTCCAAGCTGGGCTGGAACGTCTTCCTCGCGGACCTGACCTGGGAGCGCTCCTTCGGGCCCGACGTGACGCTCCGCGCGCGGGCCGGGTATGACCAGCAGTCCACCGACCGCTTCTTTCAGATCACCCCTCACGACTTCAGCGCCGGCACGGGCACGAACCGCCTGTTCGAAGAGGGGATGCAGGAGCAGACGCGCGTCTCCGTGCGCTCGCTCACCGGCTCCGTGGACGCGGACGTGGCCCTGGGCGCCTACAACCGCCTCTCCCTGGGCGCGGTGGTGGAGCAGCAGTCGCTGGGCGAATACGACTACGTGACGAACTACACCCTGGACGCCCAGGTGCGTCCGGATGGCCTGACGCGGCCGGAGGGCCTGGTGGACCTGACGGGCGGCGCCGCGTCCCGCCGCCTCAACGTGGGTCTGTTCGCGCAGGACCAGTGGACCGTCGTCAACGCGCTCACGCTCACGTTCGGCGTGCGCATGGACGCCACCCAGTTGCCCACGGTGGACGCGTCCGGCGCCATCAACGGCACCCGCTTCGTGCCCACCCTCAATCCGCGCGTGGGGCTGGTGTTCGCGGCCACCGACGCGCTGGTGCTCAAGGCCCTCTATGGGCGTGCCTTTCGCGCGCCCACGCTGCAGGAGTTGGTCGAGCGCATTCCGGACACGGAGTACAACCAGGGCCGCTTCGAGGGGAACCCGCGCCTCCAGCCCGCCACGGTGGACACCTTCGAGCTGGGCGCGGACCTCATCCAGTCGGCGGGGGACGCGCGCGTGCGGCTGCGCGCCAATGCTTACGTGGCCCTCTTCGGCTCGCCCATCGTCCCCGTGGACACGTCTGGCAACATCGTCCCGCTGCGCAACCGCGAGCTGGGCGTGCGCGTGTACGGCGTGGAGGGCGAGGCCCGGCTGGAGGCCTCCAAGCGCGCGTATGCGTGGCTCAACGCCAGCATCTCCCGCGCGGAGGACCTGGAGCTGCCCGCCCAGTCCCGCCTGCTCACCGACACGCCGCAGGCGCGCTTCAACGCCGGCGTGACGATGCCCATCGGCGCCTATGTGAATTTCGACGTAGTGGTGCGCACGGGCGCGGAGCGACGCAACAACAGCCGCTCCGTGCTGGAGCTCATCCGCCGCTACAAGATTCCGTCCTACAGCCTCATCACCGCGCAGCTGCGCACCGAGCCCATCCTGGAGCACTTCGAGGTGGCCCTGGTGGCGCACAACCTGTTCGACAATGACCTTCGCGACGACGTGCCCCGTCCGGACCGTGTCCCCGGGCTGCTCCCGCGCGAGGGCATGTCCGGATTCCTCACCGTGAGGGCCCACTACTGATGCCGCGCTCCCGCTCCCTGTTCGCCGCGCTCGCTTTCGGGCTGGGCGCCTTCCACGGCGGCTGCATCGCCTACAACGACTCGTGCCAGCCCCTGGTGGAGGACCCCGACGCCGTCGTGGGCTACCTGGCCGACGATGTGCTCCTCGACAAGGTCTACACGCGGCACGACAACAATGCGCTGGGCCAGCTCGTCGCGGATGCCCTCCTGCACGCGGAGGATGACTCCACACGCCCCGCGGTGCTGGGCGTCGTCAACGGCGGCTCGCTGCGCCAGGAAGGTCTGTGCGTCACGCGGACCGAGCTGCGCCAGGGGCCGCTCACGGATGGCGTGCTCCACGAGCTCATCCTCTTCGAGAACCTCGTCGTGACGGTGGACCTCACGGAGAAGGAGCTCGTGGACATGCTGGAGCTGTCCGTGGGGGCACTGTACCTGGAAGGGCAGAGCATCGCGTCGCCTTCCGGCGCCTTCCTTCATGTGTCCAAGGGCAGCTCGCTGCGCGTGGACTGCGCCCAGCCGAAAGGCTCGCGCGTGCGCGAACTGACGGTGGGTGGGGTGCCCGTGGCGCTGCCAGCGCGCGAAGACGCGTCCATCCGCTACCGCGTGGCCATGAACGCGTACATCCTGGAGGGAGGCGACGGCTACGGCGCGGCGCTGGGCAACGCGGGACAGAACCCGGACCGCAACCCGGTGCAGGCTCGCAAGCTGGGCGGTACGGAAGCCAACCTCGCTTCGGCGTACATGAAGGCAAAGCACCCAACGCCCGTGCAGGCGCTGCGCGAGGAGCCGCGAGTCGTCTTCCAGAACTGTGCCCTGCCCGCGAGGCCCGCGGGCAGGTGAGGGTGGGGGACCGGGCGTGAAGCCGGCCCTCCGGAACTACTTGGGCTCTTCGGAGGGCGCCACCGCCACGGCCGTCACCGGCTGGGCGGGGG